>CAWCWQ010000052.1:0-16192 GCA_963799145.1 uncultured Acidobacteriaceae bacterium
AGCCGGCGGCCGTTGAGCTGGCCCGCCGCTACGTGCACCTCGGCTTCAAGATTGTGGCTACCGAAGGCACGGCCAACGCGCTGGAGCGCGCCGGGCTCAGCGTCAGCGGGTCTTCAAGGTCCAGGAGGGAAGACCGAACGTGGTGGACCTGCTCAAGGGCGACCGCATCCAGCTGATTGTGAATACCCCGCGCGGCCAGGAGACGATCTTCGATGAGAAGGCCATCCGCCGCGCAGCAGTACTGGCGAGGATTCCCACCATCACCACCCTTGCCGCGGCGCAGGCCGCCGTCGAGGGAATCGCTTCGATGCAACTACGCCAGACGACGGTCTACGCCTTGCAGCAACTTCATGCGGAGACCGGCGCATGATTCTCTTGCCGATGGGAACCGGGAGCCGTCAGTCGGCAACCTTCTTCAGCAGCCAGGCCATATTCTGACCCAGAACCTTCATCGTGCGAATGCCTTCTTCGTCCCTCTCGACATCGCCCGGCGCAAGGCCGACGCCGATGTTCCAATACGACGAGCCGGGTACGATCATCTCGCTGATGAGGAAGAAGTGGTTCAGGGCGTCGAATGCATGGATCGCTCCCGCTCGGCGCACGGCTACGACGGCCGCGCCCACCTTGCGGCGGAAGAGACCGCCGTTGGCCTTGGAAACCAGACAGGCGCGGTCCATCAGCGCCTTGATCTCCGGGCTGACGTCGGCCACATAGGTGGGCGAACCGAGCAGGATGCCATCCGCCGCCTCGATCTTCTCGATCAGGGCATTGCCCATGTCCCCCTTTTGCCCACACCTGCGGTCCTTGTTTTCCGAACACTTCCGGCAGGCAAGGCAACCGTGAATCTTCATCCCGCTGAGTTCGATGAGTTCGGTCTCAATCCCTTCATTCTCAAGTTCCTTCAAAACGTATCCGAGCAGAATGGCCGTGTTGGCTCCCTTGCGGGCGCTGCCGTTGAATGCAACAACCTTGGTCTGACTACCGTTCATGAACTGTTCTCTCCTTGTCCGCGCTCCAGCCGAAGCAGCAGGGAAGCGATCCCTATCAAACCCTCCATTATGCGCCTTCAGCGAGGCTCTACAATCGAACCATGCTGATTGAGGGCATCTTTGCCGCGGTTCCCACGCCGTTCTATCCCGACGAACGGGTCCATTTTCGCAAACTTGAAGCCAACATGGCCCGCTACTCGCGCAGCCTGCTGGCGGGCATGCTGCTGCTGGGATCCACCGGCGAGGCGCCCATGCTGGATGACGCCGAGTCGCGCGATGTTTTGCGTGTGGCTGCCGAGGCTGCGGCGCCGGAGAAGGTGCTCATCGCCGGCGTTGGGCGCGAGAGCGTGAAGACAACCGTCGAGTTGGCTGTGGCTGCGGCGTGCTTCCAGTACGATGCGGTTCTCATCCGCACCCCGAGTTACTTCGCAAACCAAATGTCCAAGGCGGCCGTTCTGCACTACTTCCGCAGCGTGGCCGACCGTTCGCCCTTGCCGGTCCTGCTCTACAACATCCCGAGCTTCGTGCCCTACAGCATTCCCATGGAAGTTGTGGCCGAATTGGCCCAGCATCCCAACATAGCGGGCATCAAGGACTCCAGCGGCAGCATCGAGCGGATTCGCGCCGCCGTGGCGTCCACCCACAACACCTCCCGGCGCACGGTCACAGTCACACCGGTCTTTGAGGCGGTGACCGCGCGCATGATGGCGCCAAATGCCGATGGCGGTAGGGAAGCCAGCGGTAACTTTGTCTCCGCTGGATCGCTGGCCGGCAATCGCGGGACTGTTGCTCCTAAGGTTGCGCCCATCAAGACGCGTACGAAAGAGGTCGGCTTTCAGGTGCTCACGGGCTCAACCGCAAGCCTGCTGGAATCTTTTGAGGCCGGTGCAGCGGGGGCTATCCTGGCATTTGCGGCTTGCGCGCCGCAGGCCTGCCAGGAGGTTTATCTAGCCTGGAAGGATCACGACTTCAAGTTGGCCGAAGAGAAACAGCAGCGGATTACCGGCGCCAGTGCGCGCATCGTTGGCCAGTTGGGCATCAGCGGGGTGAAGTATGCCTGCGACTTCAATGGCTACTACGGTGGGCGCGCCCGCGCCCCGTTGCTGCCGGTCTCAGCAGTCGAAAGGGCGGAAATCGAGGGTTTGCTAGCCGGAATTCGCAATTAGCCGACTACAGCGATCGGATTCGTAATGTCCGATAACGGATATTCTGTATAGTCGCCGCCGCTCGCTTTTGAGTCTAGAATCCCCTTATGGCACACGCACCCAAGTCCGCCCTTGTCCTAAGCCATATCGCCTTCGAGGATCTCGGTACACTCGATTCCCCGCTTCGCAAACGCGGCTTTTCGATCGAGCGCGCCGCAGCAGCCACAGCGCACTTTCCGCTGAGGCAAGCAGAGACCTGCGACCTGCTGGTGGTGCTGGGCGGACCGATGGGAGTCTACGAGCAGCAGGAATACCCCTTTCTAGCGGACGAAATCACCTGCATCCGGCAGCGGCTGGACGCGCGCAGGCCGATCCTGGGCATTTGCCTGGGCGCGCAACTGATGGCGGCGGCGCTGGGCGCTAGGGTCTTCCCCGGACAAAACGGCAAGGAGATCGGCTGGGCGCCGCTTCAGCCTGGCCCCGACGCCCCGCTCGCGCCATGGTTTGCCCCGCTGCTCAGCCCGGGGCTATACGTCTTTCATTGGCATGGGGACACCTTCGACCTCCCAGCCGGATCCTTGCATCTGGCAAGCTCGGAACTGTACGCGAATCAAGCATTTGCCATCGGAGATTTCGCGCTGGGGCTACAGTTTCACCCGGAAGTCACCGCCGCCGACCTGGAAAGCTGGTATGTGGGCCACGCCTGTGAGCTGAACCGTGCTGGGATTACGCCGGAGAGTCTGCGCTCCGCTGCCCGCGAACACGCCCCAGCCCTGGAAGGCGCCGCAGCGCAGTTCTGGGATCTTTGGCTAGATCACATCTTGTAGCGGCCCAGGTCCTCGTCGTTCAGGCCTTCGAGCCAGCCGCGCAACTGCTCGGCGGTGGGGCCTTCGGGCGGGCCGGAGGTATTCAGCTTGGCCGTCTGCATCACCTGCTCCGCGACGTAGATCGGGCAATCGGCGCGCAAGGCCAGAGCGATGGCGTCCGACGGCCGGGCGTCGATCGTCACCGGCTCGTCCCCCTGCCGGAGCCACAAAACAGCTAGAAAGGTATCATCCTTAAGTTCTGTAATTACAACACGTTCCAGCCTGGCATTCAAGTGGCGGATGAGGTTTCTGGTCAGGTCGTGGGTCATCGGGCGCGGCGCGGCCACCTTCTCGATCTCGATGGCAATGGCGTTGGCCTCGAAGATGCCCACCCAGATCGGCATCACCGTATCGGAGGCAACATCCTTGAGCACGACGATGGGCATGTTGGTGGCCGGGTCCATCATCAGCCCGCGTATCCGCACCTCGATATCCATGCTTCCCTTCTTCTCTGCGCGCTTCTATCTTAGACGGCTTCGCCCACCAGACTGTTGGGATGCGTCGCTGTGATTTTCACTTGCAGGTAACTGCCCGGCTGCCGGAGCGATGGGTTGGGCGCAGGTAAAGTTCACCGGCTTGTTCTGGCTGCTGCGTCCGATAACCTGTCCCCGCGCCGGATTCTGCCCCTCAACCATCACCTCCATAATCTGCCCCAAGTGCTTGGCATAATTGACTCTTTGAATCTCGCGCTGACGGTCAAGCAATACTTGAAGCCGGCTCGCCTTCTCCGCTTCGGGAATGGAATCGATCATGGTCAGCGCCGGCGTATTGGGCCGGGCCGAGTACTTGAAACCGAAGACGCAATCGTACTCGACCTCGGCCAGAAGGTCCATGGTCTGGATGAAGTCCTCCGGCGTCTCGCCTGGGAAGCCCACAATGATGTCCGTCGAAATCGAGATGGGCCGCCGCGCGGCCTTGATCCAAGCGATCCGCTCCAGGTACCACTCCGGCGTGTACTCCCGCGCCATCAGCTTGAGAATCCGCGCCGAGCCGGACTGCACCGGCAGGTGAACATGGTCGCAGAGTGTCGGGTACGGCGTCGATGGCCTCGACGATGTCGCGGGTAAAGTCGCGCGGGTGGCTGGTGGTAAAGCGCACGCGGCGGATTCCGCCCACCTGGCCCACGGCCGCCAGCAACTCGGCAAAGCTCCGCTTCCCTTCCGGATCGCGGTAGCTGTTCACGTTCTGGCCCAGCAGCTGAATCTCGGTGTAGCCCAGGTCGGCAATGCGCCGCGCCTCCGCCAGCACCGACGACGAACTCCGGCTGCGCTCCTTGCCCCGCGTGTACGGCACCACGCAGTAGGCGCAGAACTTGTCGCAGCCCTCGATGATGGTGATGTAGCCGCGGTAGGGGTTCTGGCGGGCGGTGAACTCGGTCTCGAAGGTCTCGTCGGTCTGGCGGTCGTCGAGGCCGGTGATGCGGGTCTCGCCGGCTTCCAGCCGCGTGAGCATCTCCGGCAGCTTGCGGTAGGAGGCCGAGCCCGAGACCAGCGAGACATACGGCGCGCGCTCGAAGATCTTCTCGCCCTCCTGCTGGGCCACGCAGCCCAGCACGGCAAAGCGCTTGCCTTCCTTGTGCTGGCGCTTGTAGTCGTTGAGGCGGTGGAAGACCTTTTGCTCTGCTTTGTCGCGGATGGAGCAGGTGTTGTAGAGGATCAGGCCGGCATCTTCTTCCGACTCAACCTGCCGGTAGCCCTGCTGCTGCAATGTGCCAATCACCTTCTCCGAGTCATGGGCATTCATCTGGCAGCCGAAGGTCTCAAGATAGAAGGTTTTTTCGGTTGCCATGGCAATCCTGAGTATACCGTGAATTTGAGTTCCGCCGGTTCCCGGCCCATCGCCCTGCGCTCATCGCAGCCCGGTGTGCAGGTAGGCGAGCAGGGCGGCCATCTGCTCCTCGGTGAACCGCCCGGCGAAGGCGGGCATCATTCCCTTCCCTGCCAGCACATTCTGCCGTACGGCCTGGTCCGTGGCGGGAGCGCCGCTGGGCAGAGTCTTGCCGGCAAAGACGCCGTGCAGATCCGGCGGAATCTTCTTCAGGGCCAGGTCGTTGTCTTCGTGGCAATGGGCGCAGCGGACCTGGTAGAGGTGCTTCCCTTCCTCTTCCTGCGGGGTGAGCGTCGGCGCGGTGCGGCAGGCGGCCATGCCGATGCTGAGGCAGGACGCAACCGCCGCGCAAATCAGCCGCCCAGCCGCTCGTCTGCCGGATCACTTAAACTCCATACCGTCCTATGCCTTCCGGGCAAACTCGCCGCTCACGTAATCCCAGTTGAGCACCTGGAAGAAGGCCTTCACGTAGTCGGCGCGCCGGTTCTGGTACTTCAGGTAGTAGGCGTGCTCCCACACGTCCACGGTCAGTACCGGCTTGTGGCCGAGGGTCAGCGGGCTGTCCTGGTTGGGCGTGGTCTCGATCGCCACTGTGCCGTCGGGCAGCTTCACCAGCCAGGCCCAGCCGCTGCCGAAGACGCTCAAGGCCGCCGCGGTCAGCTTGTCCTGGAAGCCGGAGAGCGAACCGAATTTGGCGTCGATGGCCTTGGCCAATTCGCCGGCCGGGGCAGCGCCGCCCTTGCCCAGCGTTGGCCACCAGAAGGAGTGGTTGGCATGCCCGCCGCCTTGGTTGCGGACTGCGGTGCGGGCGGTCTCGGGCCAGGAGTTCAGATTGGCCACCAGCTCGTCCACGGTCTTGCCCGCCAGCTCAGGATGCGCGGCCACGGCAACGTTCAGGTTGTTCACATAGGTCTGGTGGTGCTTGTCGTGGTGCAGATGCATGGTGACTGCATCGAAGCTGGGCTCCAGCGCGTCATAGGCATAGGGCAGAGGCGGCAGGGTGAAGGGACCGGTTGGCGGCGGGGGCGGGGTTGGGGGAGTGGTCTGGCCATTGGGGAATCCCTCGGCGCGCAGGGATTCGATCAAGAGCAGCGCGCTGGCCGCGCCGCCAAGGTGCTTGATTGCAGTTCGCCGGTTCATCATGGTGGGAATAACCTCCATGTGTTCGATGCTCAAAAGGTAGAGAAGGGCTGCGCGAACCGTCGCGGCACGGTTGAAAGACCCGTCGCCGTGCAAGACCGTCAGGCCATCGATCGGATAGGCTATTATTTCAGTATTCCGTGATTGCGCAAACCTGAAGCGGGCAGTCCGGCCGATTTGAGCCGCGAGACGGTTGCGGAGATGAATGATTTGTCATCGGGAGTACCGGCCGCCGGCGCTACCTTCATTGTAAAAGTGCCGAGGACTCGCTTACCACCCAGACTATGCAGCAGTAGGATGATCGTTTCCTCGCGCTTGCGCATGAAGAACGATCTGCAAACCTCACCTTCGATCCACACGAAATTCATAGGAACCTTATGTCGCGATTGAATCCGTACGTCGTTTTGCTCACCCTCATCGCCACGCTGGGCGGATTGCTTTTTGGATATGACACGGCCGTAATCAACGGCGCGGTGGGCAGCCTGAAGGCTTATTTCATCGATCCGCGATTTGCGGATCTGGCCAACCCCGCCCAGGCCAACGCCGCCAATTCGTTGCTCGGCTTTGTGGTTTCGAGCGCGCTGATCGGCTGCATCTTCGGTGGACTGATTGGCGGTTGGGTGAGCACCCACATCGGCCGCAAGCGCGGATTGGTCATTGCCGCCGTGCTCTTCCTGCTCTCGGCCCTGGGCGCCGCCGCGCCGGAGTTTCCCTTTGCCCCCATCGGCCACGGCGGACCCGGATTACATGGCGAGTTTTGTTGTTTACCGTATCCTTGGCGGCATTGGCGTGGGATTGGCTTCCATGTTGTCGCCGATGTATATCGCGGAGATCGCGCCGCCCAAGGTGCGGGGAAATCTGGTGGCGTGGAACCAATTCGCCATCATCTTCGGCATGCTGGTGATTTACTTCGTCAACTTCGGAATCTCCAAAGCGGGCAGCGGCGATGCCTGGCTCAATTCCATCGGCTGGCGCTACATGTTTCTTTCCGGCACCATTCCCGCGGCCCTCTTTCTGCTGCTCCTGTTTCTTGTGCCTGAGACCCCGCGCTTACCTGATGCTGAAGGGAGATGAGAGCGGCGCGCGCGCGGTGCTGGCCAAACTGGTGACGCCGGAGGAACGCGAACAGGAACTCTCCGAGATCCGCGCCTCGCTCAGCGAGCATCACTCCGGCAACTTGTTTTCCTTCGGCGTGCTCCTGATTTTCATCGGCGTCATGCTGTCGGTCTTCCAGCAATTCGTCGGCATCAACGTCGTGCTCTATTATGCGACGGATATTTTCAAAGGCATGGGCATGTCCACCAATGCCTCGCTGCTGCAAACGATCATTGTCGGCGCGGTCAACCTTGCTTTCACCGTGGTCGCCGTTCTGAGCGTGGATCGATTCGGCCGCAAGCCGCTGCAAATCATCGGGGCGCTGGTCATGGCGGTGAGCATGATTGCGCTGGGCGCTGACTTCTGGCTCGGCGGCAAGGGCATGGTCGCGCTGGTAGCCATGCTGGTCTACACCGCCGGTTTTGCCGTTTCCTGGGGGCCGGTCACCTGGGTGCTATTGAGCGAGATCTTCCCCAACCAGATTCGCGGCAAGGCCATGGCCGTGGCCGTGGCGGCGCAGTGGATCGCCAATTATCTCGTCAGCTGGACATTCCCCATTCTCGATGACAATCCATATCTGGTGGAGCATTTCAAGCATGGGTTCGCCTATTGGATCTACGGCGTAATGAGCATTCTCGCCGCCTTGTTTATGTGGAGATTTGTGCCGGAAACAAAAGGCCGCTCGCTGGAGCAGATGCAGAAACTGTGGCCGACTGAGAAGAGTTCACCGCAAGCAGAATAGAAGGTTGAGCGGAAAAGAGACCTCGTGCTACAGCAAGGCGGAAACCTGACCGTCTAAGCACAGTTGCAATCGAGTTCTGGCTTGAGTGGTTGCAGTTATCTCGCCATTACAACTTCACTCTGTTCGCTCAGCGCGATCGGCTTCTGCCCTTTGTAGTCGGAGAAGTGGACGACGTTGTCGTAGGCGTCCTTGATAAGGTCCTGTAGGGGAATGACGCTGCCGTTGACGCGCTGCTCGTCAAGCAGATCCAGATCTACGTCGGCAAAGATCATCTGCTCCTGGTTGGTAGTGCCTTCGGCTGCGATGCCGTCGCGGGCGAAGAAGTAATCCGATGGGGTGAGGATAGCCGCCTGCCCGTAGTTTGCGGCCATGTAAGGCACAAAGGGCAAATTGCCCACAGTACCGGTGACGGCCACGTATATCTGGTTTTCGATAGCACGCGCCTGGGCGCAGTAGCGGACCCGGCAAAAGCCCTCGCGCCCATCGGTGCAGGAGGGGACGAAGAGGATCTCCGCGCCGGCCTCGGCCATCACCCTGGCAACCTCCGGAAATTCGATGTCGTAGCAGATGAGAATGGCGATATTGCCGAAGTCGGTGTGGTAGAGGTAAAGCCCGTGGCCGCGGCTGAGTTGGTAAGGGCCGCTTTCGGTGGGCGTCAGGTGCACCTTTTTCTGGCGGAAGACCTGCCCGTTGGGGGTGAAGAGGTGAGCGGCATTGAAGACCTTGCCCCGCTGGAAGACGGGATGGGTTCCACCGATGATGTAGATGCCCGTCTCCTTTGCCAGACGCATGAAGAGCGATTCGTATGCGGGCGCCAGGCGGGCCAGCCGGCGCACGGCCAGGGCCGGCGCCGGCTCGTTGATGTAGCTGAGCAACTGCATGGTGAAGAATTCGGGGAAGAGGATGAAGTGGGCCTTGTAGTCCTTGGCGCTGTGGACGAAAAACTCGACTTGGTGAGCGAAGTCCTCAAAGCAGGAAATCGGGCGCAGCAGATACTGCACCGCGGCGATGCGCACGCGGCGTGGCCGCGGAGTGCCGCGCAGAGCCTCGGCGGAGGCCTGCTCCAGGGCCGCGTGTTGCAGGCTGGCCTGCAGGCTGACCGAGGAAGTGTACTCAGGATTGAGCCACTCCAGCACCGTGGCGAAACCGTGGGATTCCGTGTCCTGCATGTAGCCGGGGACGACATCCAGGACCACCAGCCCGTTCTCAAGCTGGAAGGTGAGCGCCGGATCCCTTCGCTTGCCGTCCACCACCTCGGCCACGTATTCCTTGGCCGTCATCTGGCCGGCGACGTCGGCGTAACCGGGGATGCGGCCGCCGGTGAGCAGCCGCTTGATGCCGCTCTCCCGAATCCAGTCCTTGCGCGCATCGTAGAGCGCCGTGCCGATGCCCTGTTGGCGGGCCTCGCGGGTCCACGCCCATGTCGGCGCCATAGAGCGTCTTGCCGAGCGGGTTGTGGGTATCGAATGTTCCGTCGCCGGTGATCGACGACCAGTTGGCCGACTCGGCGTAGTCGTCCCAGTCGATGAGCAGCGAACTGGCTGAACCCACGATCGCGGCCGGTCGGGTCCGCAGCCACCAACTGGCCCTCGGGAAAGACCTCGAGGTGACGCTCCAACTGCTCGGGCCGCCAGGGCGCCTGTCCCGGAAATGCGTGCAGTTGCAGATGGATGACCGCGGAATGTCGTCGAAGGTCATCTGGCGGATGCTGAAATGACTGGGTTGGGTTGGCGGCGTCGCCATGGGGTCGGTCTCCTGCGCCTCGGGGTTAGAGGCACGAAGCCAGTCTACCGGTCCACCTTGAACGGAATGTGACAATCCGTTCAATTTTTGAAGTTTTGTACTGTTTGGCAATGGACGTGAATGTGGGCAGAGAAAAAAGCCTATGCCCCGCGCACCTGGCCGCGGCCATTGGTCTTCACCGCGTACATGCGCGTGTCGGCGGCGCCGATAATGGCGTGAACGGCGACACCGTCGGCGGGGCTGGTGGCCAGGCCCACGCTGGCGCTTACGCTCAGACTGAGTCCGCTCTTCATCAGGAACCGGGTCTCCATCAGCGACCGGAGCAGTTTCGTGCTGTGGGCCAGGGCGGCTTCGGCGCTGGTTTCCGGCATCAGGATTACAAACTCGTCGCCGCCATAGCGGAAGCAAAGATCCTGCTTGCGGCTCAACTCCTGGAGCCGCTGGCCGGTGCGGCCAGCAACTCGCTGCCCACCAGGTGGCCGTGCGCGTCGTTGACCAGCTTGAAGTGGTCCAGATCGAGGAAGGCCAGGCTCACGGGTAGACCTATGCTGGTCGCACCGCTCCAGCTCCCGGCCCAGCACGTCGTAGAGATGGCGCACGTTGTAGAGGCCGGTGCAGTCGTCGGTAATGGTCAACTGCTGGATGCGGGCCACGTCGTGCGCGTTCTCAATGGCGATGGCCGCGTGGTCGGCCAGAATGTGCAGAAAGGCGATGGTGTAATCGGTCATCTGGTCGGCGCGCGGATTGAAGATCTCGATCACGCCGTGGGTTCCCTTGCGTCCTCGCAGCGGCATGGCAATCACCGAGCGCACCTTTTGCTGCTTCGACGGCCCCGTCGGATGCAAGCCGCGGATCGTGCTCGGCCTCGGGAACAATCAGCGTCTCGCCATGCTCCGCCACCCAGCCGGCCACGCCTTCGCCCACCTTCACGCGCAGACCGTGGAGCGCCGCCTGTTCCCCGCCCGCGGCAATCGCGTAGTAGAGCTCCTGCTTGGCCTCGTCCAGCATCAGCAGCGTCCACAGCTCCGCCTCGATGATCCGCTCCATGTGTTCGAGGATGGTGCGCAGAATGGTGTCCAGGTCGAAGCTCGAGGTGAGCGAGCGCGTCAATTGGTGGAAGACAAGCAGATCTGCGAGCGGGATGCGGCGTTCCGTCTCGTTCGTCATCGTGGGCCCATGTGGTGAAGTCTTCAGAACATTCTGTCACATCAGGCTGAAACGCGATCGAAATGCGCACCGCTCGAGATGAAGACTCACCGAGATGCGAGTCCGCGAGCGAGCCGTTCCGCTCAGCCGCCGATATGCACCATCGACCGCGAAGGCTTCAGGAATCCCGGCTCGCCGATGTGATGCCGCGCTTCCTTGCCCTCGACGGTACGGAGAATGTAGGCGCGCAGTTCCTCGTCGCTTGCCCCGGCCCGCAACCGTCCGTAAAGGTCGTGCTCCACCTGCGAAAACAGGCAGGTGCGGATCTTGCCGTCGGAGGTGAGCCGCACCCGGCTGCATGCGCCGCAGAAGGCCTGGCTCACCGGCGCAATGATGCCGATCTCGCCCACGCCGTCGGCAAAGGTGTAGCGCCGCGCCGTCTCGCTGGCCTCGCGCGGCGGCAGCTCGACCAGCGGCAGCACGCGGCCGATGCGCTCCACGATCTCCTTCAGCGGCACCACGATCTCCGGCGTCCACAGGCGGCCTTCTTCCAGCGGCATGAACTCGATGAACCGCACCACCACGTCCTCTTCGCGCGCAAACCGGGCAAAGCCCTCGATCTGGTCGTCGTTGAAGCCGCGCAGCAGCACGCAGTTGATCTTGAGCGGCGTCAGCCCCGCGGCGCGCGCGGCGCGAATGCCCGCGAGCACCGTCTCAAAGCTGCCGGGAACGCGCGTGATCCGCTCGAAGGTGGGCGCGTCCACGGCGTCCATGCTCACCGTCACGCGGTTCAGGCCGGCGGCCTTCAGCGGCGCGGCCAGCCCGTCCAGCAGGTGGCCGTTGGTGGTGAGCGCCAGGTCCAGCGGCTCGCCGGCGAGCGGTGCGCAGGCGGGCCAGCTCCTTCACCAGCTCGACCAGCCCGCGGCGCAGCAGCGGCTCGCCGCCGGTGAGCCGCACCTTGGTGATGCCCAGCCCGACAAAGAGCCTGATCAGCCGCAGGTACTCGTCGATGCTCCAGCTCGGGATACTGCGCGCCCACCTCGCCGGTGCGGCAGTAGACGCACTTGTAGTTGCAGCGGTCGGTGATGGAGACGCGCAGGTCGTGGATGACGCGCCCATGGCTGTCGGTCAGCCGTGGGGCGGGAGTCGGCAGTGGGCGAGAGGATCGGGGAAGCAGCAGCCATGGGCAACTTCAAGGCTATACCGTTCTCGGCTGTCACGCGTGCCATCGCAGGGTTCCCTGCCGACGCTCGGTCCGCACCAGACCCCACAGCTCTCTCAGTCGATCCGCGGCGTTCCCTTGCGCAGCACGACGCCGGTGATGCCGAAGACCACAATAATCACCAGCGAAAGGGCAAAGTAGTAGGCCATGGGATGCGCCCAGCCGGGCGAGTAGGTGAGGTCCTGGCCCACCCAGAGCAGCAGCATGGTGGCGATCACGGCAAACTGCCCGGCAATCACCAGGAAGGTGTGCCCCAGGTCGCGCCGCTTGTCCAGCGCCTCCACCTGGTCGGGGGTCAGGTTGCGCTCTTCGGGGGGAAGAAGGGAATTTGCCATCGTCTTTCTCCTCGCGGCCGGCCGCGAGATGACCTCCTGGTCCGCCGGCTACATGATTCGATTCAATCACAGGTTGCTAAGATGCACCAGCAGAACTGGACGGCGCACCCCGGCTGTCCCTGCCATTGGTTGAGGAAATTACTTGGGCGGATAGCCGACAGATTGCGCGTACAGCGCATGTTTTTCCGCGGGCAGCTTCAGGGCCGCGGCGACAGCGGTCGCGTCCTGCTGCCCATGGAGGGCGTAGAACCACGCGTTCAGCCCCTCCGAGGCCGCAAAGAGATAGACGTTCTGGCCGATGAAGCCGGTATCCACCTGGGCATAATCCAGCTTGGCGTCCGCCACGTACACCAGGGTGACAGCCGCCTGCCCGGCGGGGGGCGCGCCCATCTTGGCGCGCATATCGCCGGCGGCGACCGGGCGCAGCAGGTTGGCCTCGGCATCGTAGACGTAGACGCCCTGGGCGAGAACAACGTCGAGTTCAACCTCCTGCTTGTTCATGGCCGAGGGCGCCGTGCGGCCCAGCCCCGGCTTCACGCCGCGCGGCCGGTTGACGCCAAAGGCCGCCCACAGCAGGTTCGAGAGCATCTGCGGGGGCAGCGGCTTGTCCTGAAAAGCGCGCGTGGTCTTGCGCTCGCGCCAGGGCCTGCATCAGCGGCATGCCGGCGGTGATCTCGCGGCTTGGGAAGCTGAATGGGCTTCAGCTCCGCGGCTGCGGCTGGCGCAGCGCCTGTGCGCGACAGGGCGGAAACTGCGCGCCCCACGCCAGCGCGATGAGTGCCAGCAGGATGGCCGATCGCCCGATCGGCTTACGAACTGGAATGTGCATGATCCCTCCTCGAAGAACGCGGCTCTGCACACCTGCCTCCAGCGGCGTGCGGGATGGGGGAAGAAGAACAACTGCGGGACAACTGGCCTGACGAATCGCGGGGCTCAACCGGCGCTGGGGAGCGACGACGCCAGCCAAAGCCGCGCGGTGAGCCGGATTCTACTCCGACAGGAACGCCAGCGACTGCAAGGTGGCGATCTCGAAGGGCTTGCGGCAGCGGATGTTGGCGCAAGAGAGTTTTTCGTCGCGTCTTACCATGTAAGACTGCGCCTTGGCGAAGCGGGCGCGGTCGCGCTCGTCTGCCCCGCGCGGCAACTGCGCCCGCTTGCGCCGCACCACCCAGGTGACCTTGTACTCAGCCTCCTTGCCGCACTTGGGGCAGATGAGGGTGTGCGTCCGCTGCTCCGTGGTCTCGTTGAAAAAATCTCGCTCTTCCACTCGAATCACTCTCCGCTCTATTATCCTACGAACAGGAATCTACTCGCGGGCCCCCCGCTCTTCCGTTCCGGCGCATTTTATTCCATACTCATCCTTGACATGAGGAAACGCAAGCCAGAGAAGTTCTCTGCCACCAAAGCCGTCAAGGCCAACGCCCGCGAGCGCGTGGGCCAGCCCAAACCGGCGCGAGTCATCGACAGCGAACCGCGCACCGGCCGCGAGGCCAAGCACAAGCCCAATCTCGACGAGATCATCCGGCAGGAGGAGTAGCGATGGCAAAAGCAGTTGGCGTAGGTGGAGTTTTTCTGAAGGCTCGTGATCCGAAGGCCTTGGCCGCGTGGTATGCCAGCAACCTCGGCATCCAGACGGTAGACGGCGGTTCCCTGGCCTTCGATGGGCCCGAATCAGCCGGAATGACCGTATTCGCCCACTTTCCGCTGGACACCGGCTACTTCGGCGATGGTTCGCGGCAGGCCCCCCAACAATTCATGGTCAACTTCAGAGTGGACGATCTGGATGCGCTGCTCCTCCAGTTGGCTGCCGCGGGCGTGCGTATCGACCCGAAACGCGAGGAGTACGACTATGGGCGATTCGCCTGGATCTGGGATCCCGAGGGCAACCGCGTGGAGTTGTGGGAGCCTACGCCAGCCGGGTAAGAGCTGTCCGCCAGGCCAGGAATGTCTCCCCCTGAGCGGCAATCGAAGCCTCGGAGTGTTCCATCTCCGCAGAATTCCTGTGTTTGTTCTCTGGCTGTATCACGGCGCTGGATTGCCCGAGCGGTGTATCATTCTTGCGCGGAAAGGAGCGCAAGATGAAACTGAATCGAAAGATCTTGATGGGTTGTTTGCTGGCGGCATTTGCCGCCGCGCTTTGTGCGGCTCAGGACAGCGACATCGAGGGTAGCAAGGACCACCCGCTTGTATCCCGGTATCCGGGGACGGTGATCACCGAGTATCACGTGGCGACTTACGACGAGTTCAACCTTCCGCTCGGCAAGAGCGAGGGGCAAGCTCTTGCAAAAAGCCAGCACCTCGAAGGGAAAGTGACCCGGATAGCCTACAACGCCCCCTCCGGCCGCACGGTCCTGGAGATATACCGCAACTACGAGAGCGCCCTGACAAGGGCCGGCTTTCAGATTCTGTATACCTGCACGAACAATGAAGGCTGCGGAAGCGGAAACCCCATCCTGTACCCCACGAATGGAAGCGACGATTGGGAGTGGAGCGCCGGCCACCGCGCTTTGTCGGCCAAATCGCCGAGGACCACGGGCGACGTTTATGTGAGCCTGCACATCGGCCAGTGGAGCAACCTTAGCAGAGGGCCCTCCCTGGTGCTCTACGTTGTTGAATTGAAGCCGATGGAGGGCGGTCTGGTCACCGTGGATGCGGCGGCGCTGGCCGACGACATTACCAATACCGGCCACTCGTCGGTGTATGGCATCTACTTCGACACCGGCAAGGCGGAGGTCAAGCCCGAGTCCGACGCCACTCTCAAGGAGATTGCCAAGCTGCTCCAGCAGCATGCCGGGCTCAAGCTTCTGGTCGTGGGCCACACCGACAGCGTCGGAGCCCTGCCCGCAAACATGGACCTCTCCAAGCGCCGGGCCGAGGCGGTGGTGCAGGCGCTGACTAGCAAGTACGGCGTGGCAGCCGCTAGGCTCAGCGGCCAGGGCGCCGGACCGTTGGCTCCCGTCGCTTCAAACAAGACCGAGGATGGCCGGGCGAAGAATCGCCGCGTGGAGCTGGTCGAACAGTAACGCGTGCCGGGGTCGCTCCGCAAGACAGGAACCGCGGAGCGCAAGCCATCGTGTCGTACCCTGTCTAACGGCTGCCGACGGCTTGTCTTGCGCCGGCAAGACGCTCGTAAGACGGCCGCATCGGCGATCTCCGAAATCCCGCCTGAAGACTGACGCGAATTCGCCAATCCGGACCTCAAGCGGCGGCAGCATCCGCACCTGCGAACCCGCCGCAAAGCTGCCTCACTGCGGCAGCTCTTGGCCAGCGCCGCAAAGTAGAATGCTCCGGGCGATGCGCGGCCTTCGCGCACCTCACCCGGAGCCGCCCGGCGCGCTGCCGGGGCCGAGACTAAAATCTAGATACCAGCCAAGCCGAAACCGATTAGCCCCGGCCGAGTCTCCTGCGAACCATCCCGGCCAATCCAAGCATTCCGGTGCCGAGAAGAAGAAGGCTGGATGGCTCGGGAGTAGAAGCCGGTCCATCATAGTCGACCTCGGTCACGAACTTGATGTTCAGGTCCGGGTCCACCCCGGCGACATCCAGGTTCTTGGCGTTCAACCAGCCGACATCGATCTTGATCAGGTTGTCACCGTAGTCTTTGTTTGCACCAGCGACACCTTTCCCTTTGACGGGAGGTATGCCGAAGACCGAAAGCTGCAAATCCAACGTGCAGGACTGCTCACCTTTCTTGTCCCCCGGAATATTTCCGTAGGTTCCATTCGGTACAAAACTGCCGTCGCCGTCCGTGACGTAGCTTCCACCGGGGTCGCACGAACCACCGACCGGAACAACTGAGGAGACGATGTCACCTGCATTGCCGGGATCGCCGTTTCCGTCGTTGTTGCCGGTTTTGACGGCGATGGTGATACTTGTGATATCCACTGCGTACCCGTTGGGGTTTGAGATTGTCAAAATGTAGCAATACGATGAGTTGAGCGG
>CAWCWQ010000053.1:0-16020 GCA_963799145.1 uncultured Acidobacteriaceae bacterium
GTGCCGCCCCAGGTTGCCGATGTACCCCAGCTCCACCATCAAATCGTTGCGCGGCTGCCACTGCACATTCAGCGTGAAATTAATGCTGTACGGCAGCTTGTTCGCCGGGTTGTAGACCCCCAGCGTGAACGGCGCCGCGCCGAGCGTCCCAATCTGATACGGCGTGGGCAGGTAGTTCGTCACATCCGCGGCCTTAGGGCTCTTCGGTGCTGCGCTCACCGTCGGCCCCCACGGCGTCGCCAGGTTGTAATTTGTATTGTCCGGCGGCAGATACACCGCGCTCGTAGGCCCGCAGATCGGAATATAAAACAGATACGTATACGACACGTTCGGACTTGTCAGCGCGGAGCTGTACGGACACGTCTGCGCGCTCACAAATGGCTCCGTCTGATTGATCCCGAACGGCCCCCCTGTAATCTCCCCCGCCGCGAACCCCGGTGACAAGTACGTGTACAGCTCCCCCCGGTCGTAATAAAGCCCCGTCCCCGCCCGCACCACCACCTTGCCCGCAAACATCCCCGGCTGCCACGCCGCGCCAATCCGCGGCCCAAACCCCCACTGCCGCCCCGTCAGCGTCGTCTTGCTCGTGCCCGGCGTTCCGTTCGCATTGTTCCCCGCAATCAGAAACCCGTTCTGCGGATAACACGTCGCCGATGTCTGCGCGGCCGAGGGCGCACTCACGCACGCCGGGTTCACCTGATACTTCGCCGGGTCGAAGTTGAACAGGTTCCCATTCTTCTCCGTCAGCCCGCCGTCCCAGTCCCACCGCAGCCCAGCCGTCAGAGAGAGCGTCGGCGTCACCTGGAACTTGTCCTGCACATACAGGCCCGTCTCATTCGCCCGGTAGTAGCGGTTCGCGTTGCCCTGCAGGAACGTCGACGCGGTAAAGTTCTGCGTCGAGTACGGCGTCACCCAATTCTCCGCGTACGTCACCATGTCCGGAGTCGCCACCGACCCCTTTCCCGTCCGCAGGTCGCGCACATTCAGCTGCGTATAGGCAAAGCTCCCGCCAAACGTCACCGTATGCCTGCCCTTGGTCCAGATCGCGTCCGCCGAAGGCATCAGCCGGTTCTGGAACACCCCCGTGTTCGACCCCTGCGACGCCGCGTTCGGCCCGATCGCAAGAGACTGCACCGTCCCGCCGTACAGCGGCCCGTTCGGCGAATCGTAAGGGTCGCCCAGAACGTCATTGATCGTGATCCCCGGAAAATACGTCCCGAACGCCGCGCTCATCCCCGCCTGCGCCGGCGTAAACGCCTGCTCGTTGTTCGCGTACGCCTTCTCTCGCAGAAACCCCAGCGTCTCCGTCAGGTTCAGATTCGACCCCGCCGTCTGCGCGTTATTAATCGACAACACCTGGCTCCCCGCATCCACGTGCGCCGTAAACCCCGGCACATTCGAGAACGCATACGGCGATTCGCTCGGGTCATGCTGGTAGTAGTACTTCAGAGACACCATGTCCTTCCCGCTCGCATTCCAGTCCAGGTCCGCAACCGCCTGGTCAGACTTGAACCGCGCCGTCCCCGGCAGAAACGCGTTGTACGGCGAAAAGATGTTCGGCGAACCCGTCGCCGCCGGAATCAGAAACTTCCCCGGCTCCCCCGGCTGCGCAGGCATGTTGAACAAGTTGTACCCCACCGGGTTCTTCCCCGGACTCAGATCGCTCGACCACCGTCACCCCGGTGATGCCTTCGCTGAACGTATAGTCTCCGTTGATCAACGCCGCCAGCGCCGCCGGCGTCCGGTCATTCGCATTCGGCCCCAGATTCGGAGGAACATCCAGCAGCTCGTCCCCCGTCTCCTGGTCCGACACATGCAGATGCTGGTACGCCAAAACCCGAACAGCTTGTCCTTGATGATGGGCCCGCCCACCTCCCCGCCCGCCGTATACCGGTGCAGCTCCGGGATTCTTGTCCGCCAACGGAACATTGCTGATCCTTTTTGAAGAAGAACGGCGCCGCATTGAGCCAGTTCGTCCCCCGATGAAAGTACACGCTGCCGTGCAACGCATTGGTTCCCGATTCGTGCTCAAATCGATATGCGCCCCGCTCGTCGATCCCTGCTCCGCGTCGTACATCGACGAGTTCACCCGCACCTCTTCAATCGTCTCCGGCGCAGGCGTCGGAATCGCGTTGCCGATCGACAGATAGATCGACGCGCTGCTCGGCATCACCCCGCCCCCCGAGTTGTTCGACTGACGCCCGTCATTGTTCACAATCCGCCGAACGACTGCACCTGGCTCGTGCTCTTGCCGTTGAAGAAGTTGCTGCCATCCACGCCGTTCAGCAGAAAGCTGTTCGATGTGTCTCTCTGCCCGTTCGCCCAGATCGGCGGATTCCCCAGCCCGCTGTTCGCGCCCGTCCCGCCGGAGAACTCCGCATTCACCCCCGGCGACAGGATCGCCAGCCCGGTAAAGCTCCCCGTCGGCAGCGGTACCGTCTCAATCTGCGCCTTGTCCAGCACGTACCCCATTGTCGTGTCCACCGCATTCATCAGCGGCACAGCGTCCACCGTCACCGACGTGGACACCGCCCCGATCGTCATCGTCACATTCACCGTCGCCGTGCGGTCCGCCTGCACCCCCACCCCGGGGTACACCTGCGTCTGGAACCCATCATGCGTCACCGTAATCTTGTAAGTACCGATCGGCAGGTTGAGAAGCTGTAGTACCCGTCGCTGCCCGAAACCTGCGTCCGCTTCAACCCCGTCTGCTCACCCAGCACCGTCGCCGTAGCCCCGGCCAGAATGCCCCCGTTCGCATCCATCACCGACCCCGTGATGCCGCCCAGCGTCTGCTGCGCCCACGCACTGCCAGCCGCCAAAAGTCCCGCAACCAACCCTGCCAACACCCGGTAGATACACGTATGCCTGGACATAAACTTGTGCCTCCTGAAGGGATTTGTATTGTCGGCCGGTTCCTCGGTCGGACCCTTGGCCCCACTGCTTGTCAGTCTCGTCTGAAGAGCTTGTCAATTGTCTGAAAGAAGAAAGCAGAACCATTCCGCGGTGCGGAAGTATTGCCACCCGCCAAAAAAAGGAAGTCAATCCATCTTTGAGGTGCGCAAGGGCCTTAGCCAGACAGCAATGCCGTCTTGGCTACGTATATTTTGGGGTTCTTCGGTTCAATTCCGACAATAACTCATCCGCCCCAAATTGGCGAGAAATTAATCTTGCGCCAACCCCCCATCCGCCAAGCTCCGCTCACAGCCCACCTCATACCCTCATACCTCATACCTCATACCTCATACCTCATACCTGGAAGCAAATATCAGGACCGTAAAGCCGCCATCGCACCCCGCCGTCGCACTCGCCCCTACTTCCCCATCCTGTCCAAATCCAGATTCAGCTCCAGCACATTCACCCGCGGCTCGCCCAGCAGCCCGAACTGCCGTGGAGTCACATGCTCCGTCACCAGCGCCCGCACCGCATCCTCGCTCGCGTGCCGCTCCGCCGCAACTCGTGCCACCTGGTAGTACGCAGCCGCCGGCGAGATGTCCGGATCAAGCCCCGATGCCGACGCCGTCGCCAGGTCGATCGGCACCGCCGCATTCGCGCCCTTCGGATTCAGCGTCTGCACCGTCCCCGCCACCCTCGTCGCCAGCGCCGCGTTCGTCGGCCCAAGGTTCGACCCCCCCGAGTTCCCCGCGTCGTATCCATTCCCCGCCGCCGACGGCCTCGACCAGAAGTACCCCGGCCCCGCGAACGTCTGCCCAATCAGATGCGACCCCACCACCACCCCATCGCGCTCAATCAGCTCGCCCGCCGCCTGCCGCGGAAACATCACCTTCGCCAGCCCCGTCACCGCCAGCGGATACACAATCCCCAGCAACACAGCCGTCACCACCGTATACAGCACCGACGTCACAATATGCTTCTTCATCTCGCTCTCCTGCCTTCCACCTTGCTGACTCGCTTCTCCTACGCCAGATGCACTGCCGCAATCAACATATCGATCAGCTTGATCCCGATAAACGGCGCCACAATCCCGCCCAGCCCATAGATCCACAGGTTCCGCTGCAGCAGAGCCGCAGCCGACATCGGCTTGTACTTCACCCCGCGCAGCGCCAGCGGGATCAGCGCAATAATAATCAGCGCATTGAAGATCACCGCCGAAAGGATCGCCGACTCCGGCGTCCGCAGCCGCATGATGTTCACCGCCGTCAGCACCGGAAACACCCCCGCAAACATCGCCGGAATGATCGCGAAGTACTTCGCCACATCGTTCGAGCAAAGCAGGAACTGAACGAGTACATAGACGTATTGCTTGTGTGCCTATCGTGTGGTCCAGGAGGCGCTGGGGAACGCGGCCAAGCATGCCGGGGCGAAGCGCGCCCTGGTATCGATCTCCGCCAGCGATGGCGAGCTGCACGTGGCCATCCGGGATGACGGCCATGGATTCGACCTGGACCATGCGAAAGGGAAAGGGCTCGGACTGATCAGCATGGAAGAACGCGTGCGGCACCTGGGCGGGGCCTTTTCGATCGCGGCCAAGCCCGGCCATGGAACGCGTATCGAGATCCGCCTTCCGCTGGAAACAACCCCGGTGGCGCCCGCCGCCGAAGGGAGCACACCATCGAGGAGGCGGCGGCTGTTGCTGGCTGACGACCATAACATCCTCCTCGAAGGATTGAAGGCGTTGTTGGCGCCCGAATTCGAGGTGGTGGCGACAGCCGGCAATGGCTGGGAGGTGCGTTCTCCGATCAGCCCGCTGCTCAGCAATCTTCACATGCGCCGGTTCGTGCTTGGATGGAAGACGCTGGGGCACGAAAAGCGTCTTGGAGCGTACATCGTCAACTATGCCGATGACCTCGTGATCTGTTGTCGGAGCAGAGCGGAAGAAGCTCTGGCCACGATGCGGATCATGATGACAAAGCTGAGACTGACGGTGAATGAAACCAAGACGCGGGTCGCGAAGCTGCCGGAAGAAAAGTTCGACTTTCTGGGTTACACGTTTGGTCGTTGCTACTCGCCGAAGACGGGACGCGCCTATCTGGGCACGACACCGGCCAAGAAGCGAGTGATTCGCATCTGTCAGGCGATCAGCAGCGAAACTGGACGCAACAAAATCCTGCTGGACCACAAGACAGTGGTCACCAAGCTCAACCAGATGATGAACGGTTGGGCCAATTACTTCTGTCTGGGGCCGGTCGGCAAAGCCTATCGGGCTGTGGATCAGCACGCCCGTGGACGGCTGCGCCAGTGGCTGCGCGCCAAACACAAATCATCGAAGGCATCGACCGGGAATCTCTCGATTGCGTGTCTTCATGATAAGTTTGGTCTGATTCGGCTTACTCAGCGAACGAACGGCTTTTCGTGGGCGAAACCGTGACGCTTTCTCCGCGAGCCGGATGCGTGAATAGCGCACGTCCGGTTCGATGAGCGGGATGTGGAAACGGGGCATGGTCAGGCTACTGAGGCACCGGCAAACGAAAGGGCCGGAAACGGCTAGGTCGGACCTAAACAACCGCGCCACATCTCGACTCTACTCGGAAAACTCATGGAAGCTGGTCCCGTCTGATGCGGCTGCGGTGAGCCATCGTTGCTGGTTCACCTTGTTGCGGTTCGGGCAGTGGGATCAGACCAGCCTTGCGTCGTTCCTTGAGCCTGTAACTCTCCCCGCGGATGTTGATGGTGGTGGAGTGGTGCAGCAGCCGGTCGAGGATGGCGGTGGCGATGATCGGATCGCCGAAGATCGAGCCCCATTCGCCATAGCTCTTGTTGGACGTAAGGATGATCGAGCCCCGCTCGTAGCGTGCGCTGACCAGCTGGAAGAAGAAGGTGGCGCCCAGATCGTCGAGCGGCAGGTAGCCCATCTCGTCGATGATGAGAACCTTGGGAGCGAGATAGACGCGCATGCGGCGGTCGAGGCGTCCTTCGCGGTAAGCGCGGCCGAGGTCGGTGACCAGGTCGTGCGCGGTCATGAAGTAGGCGCCGTTGCCGGACTGGATGGCGGTCTCGGCCAGGGCCACGGCCAAGTGTGTTTTTCCCACGCCGGGCGGCCCGAGCAGGATGACGTTGGAAGCCTCATGGACAAAGCGCAGTGTGCGCAGTTCGCGGATCTGTCGTTCGTCGATGGAGGGCGGGAACGCGTCCGGCAGGCACAGATCAAGCGCTGGGTCGCATTGAAGGCCTATATGAACGCTACCGTTGCGCCAAGGCCCAAGGCGAAGAAGAAGGCCGCAAGGGCTGCCTGATGTGACACGTTTTCGATTCCCGACCCCGCTGCGGCCTGCTCAGAAGAATGCAAATGGCTACTGCAACTTGATCTTGTCAGCAATCTCTTTGGTGGATTTTCGCGATATGTCTGCCTGTTCGGCATAGCATGGCCAGTTGGCCACGGCCGCTCTTACCTTCGCCAGAATCTCCTGAGCGTTCTTTATCCCATGCTGTTTGCCCAAGGCCTGAAGTTGGGCTGCACCCGGATTCTTACCCTCACGCATGACGAGCATGCTTTGCTCGCCTCCCGGGCCATAGGAAAAGGTAAGGTCGTAGGCAGGCGCGAACATCCACTCGTTTCTTGCGTTCAGCAGGAACGAAAAATTCTTCACATGATCGTCGCGGTTATGAGCAAGAACGTTGAAGCAGGCCAGCGCATAGACCTTTTCTGCTTCCTGGATATTCCTGGTCAACGCCAGGGTCACGCGCAGAACCATGTCGTAGTCGAGGCTAGGGGTGCGATGATCGGCATGGATCAAGCCGCCAAGACTGTGCATATGGATGCGGGCATCTCCATCCCGGTCGAAGCGTTTTGTGCCGAAGTATTTGTTCCTTTTCGTACGGAAAAGATGAGTTTCAGGCATCAATACGCCTGCATCCTTTGCCATCAGGCTATAGGCGTATTCGATAGCTCCCGCGTCCCGCGCGTCCTGAGAAGACGGAAACTTGATCATCCAGTGCGCGAAGCCCGGTTGCGACTCCTGCTGGCCGTGAATGATCCTTTTCTTATCCGTGCTCACTTGCGCCACGATCTTGGGCCGGGCGCCGGAAGAAGAGCCATTGAGCCGCAGCAAATCTTCAAAGACCTCTTCATTCTCTCCGGCCAGTACGACGGCTGATTCCTCAGCAAGTTTGTCGAGCGCCAACGGAGCATCGTCGGCGGTTTGCTGGCTCAACTCCGGCTCGTAGCTGAGAGCGCCCATGCCGTGCAGTCCCACGTAGGCCAGCCGGTCGAGCGGATTCAGCTGGCCGCGATGGATACCGTATTGTTCCACCGTGCGGTCGAGCAGAAGGCGGCCCCATCCGTCCGGCAGGCTGTCATTGAATACGCCGAACAGGCCGTCGAAGATCGTGGTGTCGGCAATAGACACGCCGGGCCTGAGGGGAATCTTGATCGGCGAAATCTCAATGCCCGATGTGATGAATGAGGCATCGTACTCGAAAAGGATCTGTCTTTCCTTGAACGCGAGGCGTCCAATCTTGCGGCGTTGGTCGCGTGCGTCCAGATAAGCAGTCAGCAACTCTGTCGGACTATATGCCATGGCTGCGTCCTTTTCTGCCCGTCGCTCTTCGCCGCCGTGCCTGCGTGGCCAGCAGGGCATCGAGCGATTGGGTGGCCGAGATGGGCGGGCTTTCTGCGGCCAGCTTGTCGAAATCGTCTAGGCAATTGAGCACTAATGCCAGATTCAGAAGCGAGTCCAGCGCAATCAATCCCTCACGCTCAAATCGCTTCAGCGAACTGAAGGTCACGCCCGAGCGCGCCGCCAGTTCTCTCTGTGTCAGGTTCATGGCAAGACGCCGGGCCTTGAACCGCCCTGCAATTCCTGTCCGTACCTCTTGCACGGTCCTGAGATATACAGCCAATAGGTTGCCTCTTTGTCTCCATTATACGACACAAAAGGCGATATATTAACCATATAATCTAAGAAGAATTATCCGTTTACTTGTCGCTGAGGTGTGTTCTGGCCGCGCTCAGGATGGCTGGCGCCACCGCATCGATCTTATTCTCGCGAATCAGGCAGCAGCGGCACTCTGTCTCCCAGTTCCGGATTCACGCCTGTCAGCCAGGCCTGCACGACTGCGGGTGAATCGTGTTCGCTCAAGGTATGCACCACCTGAGAGGCGAATCGCAACCGGCTCTCTGCTTCGCCGCAGATCTCTCCGCCGGCAATCCAGCGGTCTACCGCGAGCGCATCCTTGACGCCGCCGATATAAGCGGTCAGTTTCCGCCCAACGATCTCAACCAGCTTCTCGACGACCTTCGATGCGGGAAGCCGAAGCGCCTCCCAGTGGGCAGATCGGTCTGGCCAAGGGGGCATAATCTCGTCCTTGACGACCTCCTGCATCAGCTCTTGTTTTTGAAGAACTCTTCCTGAATAATGTTTTCGATCGCGGCAACTTCCTCCGCGGTGAGTTGCTTAAACTCGCCCTCGCGTCGTCTCTTCGAGAGCTTTCCATCGTTCTGGCGGATGTACAGAACAAGATTTTCTGCCAGCCGGTTGGGCATCTCGACCACATCCATGATGCGGCGCATGGCCTCGTCGTGCCGACGCAGATAGTCGATTTCACGCGGCAGATCTTCGCGCACCGTACGTTCGACACACCCGTAGAGAAACTCCGCCTCCGCCGTGCAGTCGAAGTAGCGATAGAGATCGGAGGTATCGTTGAGCACTTCGACATTCCGCTCGGCAGTAGGCCGCCAATCGATATACGGCATCAGCGGAGCTGAGTGCGACCGGAGCGCCTCGCGATACGCTTCGATCCGGTCCAGCATGACGGCAGAAACCGGAAAGACCATTCCCGGCGGCGTGAACTTGCGTTCAGCCAGTACATGATGGATCAGACAGCGGTGCATGCGGCCATTGCCATCCTGGAAGGGGTGAATGTAGACGAAACCAAAAGCAGTCGCCGCCGCCTTCAGTACCGGATCGATTCCGTCGGCACGCATTCTGTCGTTAGCCTCGATCAGACCTGCCATCAGGCTCGTCAGATCGTCGGGCTTGGCTCCGATGAACTCCGGCAGCGGATCGCCAAAGTGATCGCGCTCGCCCAGGAAGACACCATCCGGGCGCAGCCCCGGACGCACAAAGCGCGCATCCTCGATAAGCACCCGCTGCAGCCGGACGATTTCGTCGAGCGAAAGCAGATTCTTGCCGGCTTGTAGAACGGCGCGGCCCCACCGTTCCAAGCGGTTGCGCGGCGGACGCTCTCCTTCAATCTCGAAGCTGGCGCGGCTGTCGGCCAGCAACAGAAAGCTCGCGGCCCGCGCCACTATACGCGCTCCGGTCTGGCCAACGGTATTGCGAGCCTCTTCGGCCAGATCGAGTTCCGTAAACGCGGTGAGCGCTGGAGTCCGGCGAATCACCGGGCAGAATTGCCCGGAGCCCAGAAGGTTGTCGCGAACCCGATGGCGCTTCGACAACCGCGGCTTCCCTGTAAAGTAGGCGTCAGCATCCAGCAGATCGACGGCGCCAGCCCCACGTGCGTCTTCCACGTCGAGCATCCGTCCGGTGAGAATCTCGTAAAAGTACCACGCCCGCCGGGCAATCGCTCCCGTTGGCGCCTCTCGCACCATCGTTTCGATCTCTGTGGGCGGAACGGCTTCGAAAACCCGCTTAAGAATCAGCAGGTCGATCTCTTCATGACGCAGAGCAAAGGTCAGATGATCGGCGAAAGAATCACCCGGCCAGTAGCGCTTGTCGAATAGCGTTCCCGCCTCTTCCGCGCGGTGGCTACCGCGAATATGCTGTTCCGAGACGAAGCTCGGACGCCTTACCGGAGCCTTGATCCCGAGCGATTCGACCAGCGCCGCCCATCCGGCCAATCGGGCGCCAGCTGGCACAATCCGCTCCTGGAAGACTGCCACAGGCTCAGTAGATAGTCTCATAGGTCGAAACATCTCCCATCTGGTCGAAATCAATTAAATAATAATGCTTGGTGTCGAAAACCAGTATATCGGGGTTCATTCTCGCTTCCAACTCCATTTCTTATATTTCTATGAAAGTTGTGGATTAGGCCGCACGGTTTGGCTCCAAACGAACCACGAATGCCTGTGTAGACAACGAAGCAGATATTGAACAGCAAGCAGGTCCCCTGGGTGGCGCAGCTGATTGCGGCGCTCCTTCAGCTCCCCGTTTTCCGCCAGGATGCGATGCATGGCGCGGATCGAGCAGAGATAGATGTCTTCATCCAACAGCGTGGCAAAGACCTCCGCCGGTGCCTTGTCCGAGAAGCGCTCGGAGTGCAGATGGTCGAGCACAACCTGCCGTTCCGCCGCACACAGAGCCCGCGCTGGCGTGGGACGAACCCGGCGTGGAGCGCCGCTCTATCTCTAACCGGGTATCTCATTGAACGGTGAGAGCAACAACCCCTGAACTTGTCACGGATTGAGTCGTTTGTGTTGACGTAGAGGAACCGCTTCCCCCGCAGCCGATGCTGAAGGCTGTCGTAGCCAGCAATATCAACCCCAGACAAGCCGCCGACCAGATGCCACGCGAAGTCAGCTTTCTGCGAAGGAAGAATAACGGCAACAAAAGAAAGGGAAGGAAAATGCCCGCTGATGCTGTGCTGGCTACCGTCTCAGCAAAAACTACCGTGACCTGATAGGTTCCGGCGGGCGTTGTCGAGGCAGTTGTTATCGTCAACACTTTGGTTGCAGACGAATAACTGCAAATGGCTCCAGCAGGTAGGTTCAGGCAACTCGCAGTGGCACTTGTCACTGCAGCAGGGAAACTGATCGAGTAGGTTGCCGTTGAGCCTGCCGTAATCGACACCACCGTCGAAGGGACGGTGGGAGCGGTTGCTGATCCTGAGGATGAATCCACTTCGAACTGCAATACGTCCGAGGTTCCACCGCCTGGTGCGGGGGTTTGCACGTTGATCGCGGTAGCACCTGGAATAGAGATGTCGGCAGCGGTGACGGTGGCCGTCAGTTGGGATGCGCTCACGTACTGCGTAGCAAGAGCCGAGGTTCCCCAGTACACCGTCGAGCTGGGAAGGAAATTCGCTCCATTGACGGTGATGGTGAAGGCCGCGCCTCCTGCACTGGCAATGGCGGGAGTTATGTTACCCACAAAGGGCAAGGGGTTGGGATTGACCGTCAAAGTCACAGTGGCTGTCGCGGTCGTGTAATCGACGGCATCTGTGGGGGTGAAGGTGACAGACAGAGTGTCATTGCCAGCGGAAGGGACCACCCCTGAGGCGGGATTATAGTTGAAAGTTCCTGGCACTGAAGCCGTCGCATTCAGTTGCGTTGCGCTGAGCGCCGTGCCATAAGCGACTGCCGATGGTGTCGCCCATGTGATCGTGGGTGTGGCTTGATTCACCGTCAGTGTTACGTTTGCCGTAGCGCTGATGTAGTCGGTTGCATCTGTAGGTGTAAAGGTTGCCTTCAATGTCTGCGGTCCAGCGCCGAGCACGGTTCCCGCTGCTGGTGAATAGACGAAGGTTCCAGCAACTGTGGAAGTAGCGTCCAGTTGAGCGGCGCCGAGTGCCGTGCCGTAGGTGATGGCTGCTGGCGCTGGCCAGGTGATTGCCGGTGTGGCCTGATTCACGGTTAGCGCGACAGTTGCTGTCGTGGCGGTGTAATCAGTCGTATCTGTGGGCGTGAAGCTTACCTTCAGTGTCTGCGGTCCGACACCGAGCACTGTCCCTGCGGCGGGTGAATAGACGAAGGTTCCAGCAACCGTGGAAGTAGCGTCCAGCTGAGCGGCACCGAGTGCCGTACCGTAGGAGATGGCTGCTGGCGCTGCCCAGGTGATCGTTGGCGTGGCTGGATTCACCGTTAGCGTTACGGTTGCCGTGGCGGTTTTGTAATCGGTTGTATCGGCGGGAGTGAAGGTGGCCGTCAGGGTCTGTGTTCCGGCCCCGAGTACTGTGCCCGCCGCCGGTGAATAAGCGAAGCTGCCAGCCACGGAAGCCGTTGCATTCAGCTGAGCGGAGCCCAGACCTGCGCCATAGGTAATCGCAGCTGGCGTTGCCCAAGTGATCGTCGGCGTCGCTTGATTCACCGTCAGATAGATCGTATCCGTGACTGTCTTGTAATCGGTTGTATCGGTGGGCGTAAATGTCGCAGTGATGCTGTGGTAACCCGCCGTCAGAATTGTCCCGGCTAGAGACGAATAAGAGAATGTGCCTGGCACCGAGGCCGTCGCATTCAGTTGCGTCGCGCTCAGCGCGGTGCCATAGGTAATCGCAGACAGTGGCCCCCACGTGATCGTGGGCGTCGCCTGGTTTACGGTTAGCGTTACCTGCGCACTGGCGGCAGTGTAATCGGTCGCATCCGTCGGAGTAAATGCGACGCTGAGCGTCTGCGATCCCGCAGTGAGCACAGTCCCTGCCACCGGCGAGTAGGCTAAGCTGCCCGCAACAGGACTGCTCGCGTTCAATTGCGTAGCACTCAAGGCTGTTCCATAGGTGATTGCCGAGGGTGCTGACCAGCTTATCGTCGGCGTGGCTTGTGATACCGTCCCCGGGATCGCACTAGAGTTGCTCGCAAGAAACCTCTCGTCTCCCGCATAGTTGGCACTGAAACTGTAGCTGCCAGCACTCAACGAACTCACCGAGAGCGTCGCCACACCATTCGACAAGTCACCGGACCCTAGGAACGTGCCGTTGTTGTAGAACGAGATTGGCTCACCGTTCGTGCTATAACCTGAGCTGGAGTACGGGCTCAGAGTCGCCGTCAGCACAATAGGCTGACCATAGACATGGGGACCGCTCGATACAGTCAATCCCAATGTCGTCACGGCGGGCCCGGCTAATGCTGTCGTGGAGGAGGTGCTGGAGCCGTAATTGGAATCGCCTGGATAGCTGGCTTCGACGAAATGGTTGCCCGTTCCGACAGTAATTGAGGTTGAGCCAGTTGACGTTGTGACCGGGGTCGAAAGCAAGGGCACCAACCAGCCACTGTGCGTTGTCGGATAGAATTCGAAGCCCGGACCCACGACATCGGAGAGGCCATCCCCATTTAGGTCCGCGCTGATGAGCGTCGTAAAATCAAACGCTGTGCTGTTGGCGACCGTACTGGCGTTGAATGTTGGGCCAGTTGTGAAGGTCCCGTCGCCGATACCCATGAAATAGTACACCTCATACCCAACGTTCCCGGCCAAATCGGGGATACCGTCTCCGTTGAAATCACCCACTGTCATTCCAAGTTCGAAATAACCAAGTTGTGCTCCAATGGTGAACGTTCCGCTCCCTGTTCCGAGCAAGACCGTCGCCTCTCCTGAAAATGAGGTCACGACCAAGTCGGGAATGCCGTCGCCGTTCAAATCGGCCATTAGCGTTGACGGCTCGGCTTGAAGATTCGGGGCCGGAGTGGTTACCGTTGTTGGAAATTTTCCGTCGCCCTTACCAAGCAGGACGATCACTTCACTTGCGCCATCGCTGAACGTGGCAAGATCCAACTTGCCGTCGCCGTTGAAATCACCCGCGAGGATGAACGGAGGTGTTGTATTGAACGGAAAGTCGATCGTCGGTGCCGCGGTGAAAGTTCCATCGCCATTTCCAAGCAGCACCGTAATTGAATCCCCATCATAGTTCGCCACTGCGAGGTCGGGGATACCATCAACATTGAAATCGCCCGCAGCGATTCCTTGAGGACCGCTTCCCGTTGCCGGACTCGCGGCCGCTGAGGTGAAGGTTCCGTCTCCATTGCCCAACAGGATGGTGACACTCCCGCTACATCCCAGGCCGCAATTGAAATTGGCAATCGCCAAGTCTTGGACTCCATCGCTGTTGAAGTCCGCAACGGCAATCGCATTCGGGTTCGGGCCGGTTGAATAGCTGTTGCCGGCTTTGAACGTGCCATCCCCATTCCCCAGCCAAACAGCGACCGTGCTGGTCGCCCAAGTTGTAATCGCCAAATCAGGGATTCCGTCTCCATTGAAGTCGCCTACTGCGATTTGCGACTCGTCCTGCGCAATTGTGGGGTTCGCGGGATTTTGCAAACTTAGCACCGACGTACCGGAATTCAACGTTACCTGTGCCAAAACCGCGTTGCTGCTGCTGGTATCTACAAAAGAGACTGATCCTGAGGGTGTGGACGAATAGAGCCCTGTGCCGGTTACCGTGGCCGTCACATTGTAGCTCCCCAGGCCTCCGGTCTCGGTGAACGTCGTCGAAGTCGGATAGAGGCCAGTTACAGAAAGTGGAACAGAGCTGGATGTGCTTCCGGCGTAACTATTCGTCCCCGCAAAAACGGCTTTGTAGCTGTGGCTTCCAATCCCTGGACGGAATTTGAACGAAGCTGTCCCAGCGCTGGTCAGCTGCGCCGTCCCCAACAAATGTATATCCGTGCAACTCTTGGCGGTGGCATCGCAGAAGTTCACTTGTCCAGGAGTTACTGGCGTCGAGCCAGCCTCGACCGTTGCCGTCAGCGTGACCACGCTGCCCGAAGCAACTGTTGTCACAGTGTTGCCCGCTGAAGTAATTGAAAGCTTGGTAGTGGTCACAGTCTTCGTTTGTGCCGCCACACTCACGGCAAAAACCGCTGTCAGAGCTGCCAATACTAACGTTTTCCGGCGCATAGTTCTCCTGTCTTTCGATACACGGCTACGTAATCGAAGCCCAAATGGAATGAAAGAACAGTCTACCCCCCCCCCCGCCGACTTTGTGTACTTGAATTTGCGCTAATTTACACAAGCTTCACCTGACCGCTGCTCGGAACGTCTGCCAGGGAAGGGGCGGTCTGGACCTTATGGAACCGACTGAAGCGCCTTTGCCAGTTCGACGACTCCGATGGCATCCGTTCTGCCGTCGAGCGGAAATCGCTCGGTACCCGGATACACGTAGAACCGCTTCTGTGGATTCAGATCGGCGCAGGCGGAATGAAAACCGCGCTCGATCTTTGGCGCCATTGTGCGTTTCACCTCGATGGCCCACAACTCTCCGCCGGGAAGCGTGAGGAGAAGGTCCACTTCGGTTCCGTTGGAGGTTCGGTAGTAGTGCGCCTCGGTTCCGCCCGGCGCGGCGGTGATCAGAGTTTCGATGACAAAGCTCTCCCAGGTTTGGCCGACGACCGGATGACCGAGCAGAGCTTCCTTATCCCGAATGCCGAGCAGGGCGTGGGCGATGCCGCTATCGCGCACATAGACTTTGGGCGACTTGACCAGCCGCTTGCCGACATTCCGATGCCAGGCCGGCAATCGCCGCACAAGTAGCAGATCAACCAGTAGATCAAGGTACCCGGCAACCGTTTTGCCATCGACGGCCAAACCGCGCGCCAGGGTGGCGGCATTATGAATCTGGGCCTGATTGTGCGCCAGCATCGTCCAGAATCGCCGCAGCGTCTCAGCCGGTATACGGGGGCCGAATTGAGGGATGTCGCGCTCCAGATAGGCGCGGACAAAATTGCGCCGCCAGAGCAGACTGAGATCGTCCGACTCGGCCAGAAAGCCGCGCGGAAATCCACCCCGGACCCAGAGCGTCTCTACCGAAGCCGGATCGATCTCCAGAGCATCGAAGGGGCCGAGTTCCAGATAGGAGATGCGACCGGCCAGGCTCTCGCCGGATTGCTTGAGCAGGTCCATCGCGGCCGATCCGAGCAGGAGAAACCGTCCGTTGGCATTTCCGTGCCGACGTCCGCGGTCGATGATGCCCCGCAACTGCTGGAACAGCTCCGGCACGCGGTGAACCTCATCGAGGATGACCAGCTCGTCTTCGTGGTCCGCGAGATACTTGCTGGGATTGGCGAGCTTGGCGCGGTCGTTTTCGTCTTCAAGGTCCAGGTAGATCGAGGCTGTCTGTTCGCCAATCTCCAAAGCGAGGGTTGTCTTTCCGGCTTGGCGCGGCCCTATCAGGACGACAGCCGGAGAATGGCGAAGCAGTTCATTCAGTTGGGAATTGAGGCGCCTGGAGATCATGTATGCAATTATAGAACACAACTCCATAAATGCAATATCTTGGGCGACCGTAGGTTATTTCAACCCACAGCCCAACCCACAAATCCTGCTGTCTTGCACGACTTCCGCGTACTTTGGCAGTCCCCGCGGTGTTGTAAGTCGTTGAAAAACCAAATGCAGGTAGAGTCAAACGGTGGAAGTAGCAAACCCATCTGTTCCATTCCTGCTCTATTCGATTTAT
>CAWCWQ010000054.1:0-4940 GCA_963799145.1 uncultured Acidobacteriaceae bacterium
TTACCACAGACGCTCGACCAATTCGTGCGCGGAGAGCAGGGCAATCATGCGCATTGAACACATACTCTCCCTTCGCGCCGATGCGCGCAGACCGATTCGCGTTCTCGTCGTTGGAGCCGGCGGTACGGGAAGCGCCATCACGATGGGGTTGCCGTATCTCGACCAGGCGCTGCGCGTCTGGGGTCGGTTTGCCGGACTTGAAGTTCTCCTGATGGACGCCGACACGGTTTCCGAAACCAACTGCATCCGCCAGCCGTTTTCGGTCTCCGACATCGGGCTGAGCAAGGCGACAGTGCTCGTCAATCGCATCAACCTCTTCTGGGGAACAAACTGGAAGGCCGAGCCGAGAAACTTCGACGAGCGGACCTTCGAGAGAATTCAGGACACCTCGATCGATTTCCTCATCGGCTGTGTGGACAGCCGCGCGGCGCGCAGCACAATCGCGCGGTCGCTCGTCAAATCAAACAACCGTACCGCCTATTGGCTCGATCTTGGCAACAATGCGGCAAGCGGCCAGTTCGTGCTTGGCCAGCCGTGGAACGCGCGCAACCGGCGTTCGGCGGAAAGGCTGCGCACGGTGAACGAGTTGTATCCGGAGATCGCCGACGTCAAGGCCGGCGAAGACCCGCTTCCGAGTTGCTCGGCTGTCGAGGCTCTCGAACGCCAGGAGCCGTTTATCAATCAGACGCTCGCCGCAAGTGCTCTGACGATGCTTGCGCGCCTCTTACGTTACGGAAAGATCGAGCACCACGGCGGCTTCTTCAATGCTGCGACGGGCAAGGTGACAGCACTGCCTGTCGATCCTGAACTCTGGCGGAAGACCCGCCTTCGCAACCGGAAGATGCAAGCAAAACTGCCGACTCGATGAATCCCACCGGGAAATCGAAAACTTTTACTCAATACACGAGGAGGAACTCTATGTTCAAAGAGCTTGTTCCCATCCTGCGCAATCGCGCCGTGCTCATGACGGCGACTGCGCTCGACGACGATCAGATTCGCGTCAATGTCGTTCCCAAGAAGATGAAGGACGGCGATCACGACGCCCTCACCACGCCGTTGAGCGTCACCGGCACGGCCGAAGAACTGGACACGCAACTCGCGGCCACCCTGGTTGGCTTTGTGGCGTCGCATCTTCAGATGAAGAATGCTCTCGAAAAGGCGAAGGCCGAGATGGACGCCGCCACCAAGACTGCGCAGGCCGAGGCGCGCGCCAAATCGAAAACTGCGACAAGGTCAGTACCGGCGAAGACGGAAGTCTTACAGAATGCTCCAGCGGCCAAGCCTGTCGAGCCAGCGAAGCCAGCACCGCAGAAGTCGGCAAGCCTCTTCGATATGCCGCCGGCACCCGCTACCACTCCCACCGCCGCGCCAGCCGAACCGGAAGATGATCCCGGATTTGCAGAAATCGACGATGACGAACCAATCGAAGAGGTCGAAGAACTGGATGACGTGGCCTGACGGCAACAATTCCTCTCTTCAAGAGGGAATCGGATAGCAGGCCACACGTCCGAAATCTGTGGGAAAATGCCGATAGCGCTCCTATTGAGCGCAATGGGTTGTTAGCGTAAACCCAGGATCATGCCCAGGCAGATCGGCGGGCACTGGCCGACTTCCAGGGAGCAATCCGTCCTCAATGAGCGGCTCGGCGACTCGGTGGAGATAACCAACTGACCCTGGGTAAGAGGTTTTCGCTCGCTCCTGTAAAGCGAAGGCAAACAATTGACCGCGACAAGCCCCTCCATAACAAGCGTTCGCAGTAGTAAACTGCGTCGATGGGCATGAATCATACATTTGAGTTTTTTGATCGTGCAGCCGTTGATCATCTTTGGAATATCTCTTGGAGGACTCTGATCCGGCGCAACCCTCAGAACGCTTGGCTGCAGTCTGCAGAGCGCGTGGAGGTGGGTACCTATGACGGCAAAAGCCTTCGAGGGCTTTTGACGTTCTGCATCCAGCAATCGCCAAAGCGGATTGAGACGATCCTTGAAACCCGGAAGGTGGCAGACACGCTGAAAAAGTGTACCGGCCAGTTCTTTGCCATGTCAGAGTTGATGACCAACGCACTGCCTCACTCGGACAAATTCATCGAATACGTGGAAATCCACGAAGTACTTCCTCTGATATCAATTGCTTGGGACGCTTTTCTCTTGGGCCGGATCTCCCCGGCAATTTTGTGGTCCGTGTTTAAGCTCCACAGCTTGAAACCGACAGACCTTTCAGATGACTCTCAAGTGGCACCGAAGTGGGCTAGAACTCTGCTTCCCTGGCATCGCTTGTGGGATCCAATTTACTCGTGGCAGGGCAATAATTGGTTCAGAGGGGAACAATCGACGAATTGCCTGGGCGTGGCTGGCACAAGGCGCTTCATCACTTTCGTGCTGAGAGCAGACAAGGAGAACTGGACAACTGAATTGCAAAAAACGCCGCTGAGACCTGCTGGCACTTTGCGATTCAGAGACGATCCAAATTGCATTCAGCTTGCCAAGTGCATTCGAAAGACGAGAAAAATGAAGAGCCCGTGTGTGCATCGGATGTGGCGATAGCTCATTGCGCGACACAACCTTCCCGTTAGAAAATGAAGTTACCTTATCATTTCTTCGAGCGACCATTTTTCGGGGATCTTGGTTCAGCGCTTGGGCTTGCGAGCCAGTCGAATACCTCGGTAAGTGCCGCAAGAGGCGATTCAACTTCGGTATTGGTATGTATTTCTCTCTTTTGGGCACCCGCGCCTGGCGGAATCCAATAGCTTCCGTAGAAGTCCGAACCCACGACCGTCAGATGCTCCCCGGCATGGAAACCCGCCGCGCTTTGGACCATCGCTAGGACGACTTCGTCTGCTTTCAAAAAACAGGCGCGAATCTTGACCGCCTCTTCCTTCTGATCGATGTAAACGCCTCCCCACCCAAGGTGAAGGAACATTCGCAGTGGACCATGCACAAGGTAGTACTGGATCGCATACGAGTTAATGCCGTGTCCTGAATGGGACAGCAGCGCGTAGTCACGAATCTGCCTTCTTTGGCTTTGATGCACATAGCGATCAAGCTCGTAGGGCCACATTCGGATTGGCTGGGTGGAGAAAACCCACTCGTCGCGCTCCTTTAGCTTCATCGCCAGTTCTTCGGGAAGCGTAGGGAAGGCCAACCCTGCACTGCTGAAGAGATCCCTCGCCTTATTTATGTCGGTCATCGATTCAATCTGCCAGCGCACCGAACTTATTCAGCTAGGCCGCCTGGGACAGTCTCCATCCGAAAGTCGAGCTTTGTCGGGAAATGCTTCTTTAGCTTGTCGAGTCTCTGTAGAGCATATCTCGGCTTTGACGATCGCTTGAGCGCCCATGTTTGATCGCCGTCAAAAATAAGATGCTCGTCGTCGCAGAGATATTTCGTCGCCGAAAGCTGTGCCCCTTTCGGGCTAACGATTTGCTCGATAGCCCTCTTCATCTCCTCAGGGCTAAGCCTGCCCCCGCAAGAGACCAAACGGTTTGGCGGAAGGGCAGCTTGGATCTGCTCGAGGGTCACCCCGCATTGCTTCAGCACCTCAACTGCTTTGAAAATCGCCTCATCATATCGCAGATGCGGGTGCTTGTTGCCGCAAACTGTGATTTCGAAGGTCAGATCTCTTGGGAGTCTCGCCTGCAGAGGTCGCGCGCTCCTTTCTTCTGCCCGTTTCATTCCAATCTTAACTGTGAACTCTTCCGCTTCAGGGAGAGGAATGACTTGCTCCGTCTGAACGAGTAGCTTTCCCTCATGGCGATAAGGCGTCATTTTCACGCAGCGAATGTCGACGCCACGGATTTGCAGCCAGAGAACGGTTGTCGTCAATTCGATTGAGAACCCCTCGGATACAAGGACGATTCTGACGCCGCCGTCACGATTGAATTTGGCCTCCGGCTGCAGCGGAACATCCTCGTCATCTCCGTCGGCCATAAATTTGCGAAGCTCCTCCATGCATCCGCTTGGTTCGCCGGATTTGTCTCGAACATATTGTTCGAATGCCTCCACGGCCTGTGCAAAGGTCATCGCAGAAACCATGGCCGCGTATCGCAATGCCTGGAGGTCCATGTGCTGGCCTGTCTGGCCCCTCTTAAGCTCAACCACCACAAGGTTGCCTTGCCTGTCCACGCATAACAGGTCAATCCGCCTTTGGCTGTCCTCCCAGTTTGAGAATTCATCCTTGATGACCATGCAGCCGGGGGCAATTTCGTCGATGTGGTTCTTCAGAAGACGTTGCAGATCTTGGCGTTCCTTAACGTTCTCGTTGCCGAAAGACGTCGGCTCAATCGTTCGGAAATCAATGTCGGTCATTTCGAAGAGCGGCATCACTCACCTTCCCTTTGCTCAGCCGAGTTACCGGAGTGGTTTAGGAGCATGGAGACCTCCAAATTTAACAGCGATATCCTACGCTTTTGAGGAAGGGACAGAGGTAGCCATTCCTATGCTGGTTTGTCGGGCCGGCCTCAACGACAAGGCGGGCCGGGTGCCCCGCCCTTCCGGAGGCTTTTCGAGGAAGGGTAGGAAAGCACATCGCCCGAGTTCCAGATCAGTAATGATAAACGTCTCTCCCATTCTGTTTTCCGCTCTAACCGTCCCATTGCACTCTGGTTGCTCCAAGCCATAAGCTCCCGCGCACCGGCCAAAAGCGCCTCAATCCGCTCGATTTCGAACCGCCTGAGTTTCGCGGTGCTACTCCACTGCTCCTTCCGTTCAGCATCCGCCGAGAAATCGGGGGAGATTTCCATCCACCTGTTCTCGTTCTCACGGGCCACCTGCAGCGTGGCCTGAAGCGCCTCAATTTGCTGATCCCTCGATGAATTCATTCAGGAATCAGTTTATATTGTCGTCGCTGTTCCTTCCCAAGGCGGTCAATACGGCAATCCAGCGCAATCACGTATAGCGGGCCGACCTGACTTTCTTCACGTCCGAACCAGTATTACGACTGAG
>CAWCWQ010000055.1:0-4210 GCA_963799145.1 uncultured Acidobacteriaceae bacterium
CGAGGCAGTCATGCACATTGAACATACTCTCTCCCTTCGCGCCGATGCGTGCAGGCCGATTCGTGTTCTCGTCGTCGGAGCCGGAGGCACGGGAAGCGCCATCACTATGGGGTTGCCGTATCTCGACCAGGCGCTGCGCGTCTGGGGACGGTTTGCCGGACTTGAAGTTCTTCTGATGGACGCCGATACGGTCTCCGAAACCAACTGCATCCGCCAGCCGTTTTCGATCTCCGATATCGGGTTGAGCAAGGCGACAGTACTCGTCAATCGCATCAACCTCTTCTGGGGAACAAACTGGAAGGCCGAGCCGAGAAACTTCGACGAGCGGACCTTCGAGAGAATTCAGGATACCTCGATCGATTTCCTCATCGGCTGTGTGGACAGCCGCGCGGCGCGCAGCGTCATCGCGCGTTCACTTGTGAAGTCAAATAACCGCACCGCCTATTGGCTCGATCTTGGCAACAATGCGGCAAGCGGTCAGTTCATTCTTGGCCAGCCGTGGAACGCGCGCAACCGGCGTTCGGCGGAAAGGCTGCGCACGGTGAACGAGTTGTATCCGGAGATCGCCGACGTCAAGGCCGGCGAAGACCCGCTTCCGAGTTGCTCGGCTGTCGAGGCTCTCGAACGCCAGGAGCCGTTTATCAATCAGACGCTCGCCGCAAGTGCTCTGACGATGCTTGCACGCCTCTTACGTTACGGAAAGATCGAGCACCACGGCGGCTTCTTCAATGCTGCGACGGGCAAGGTAACGGCACTGCCTGTCGATCCCGAACTCTGGCGGAAGACCCGCCTTCGCAACCGGAAGATGCAAGCAAAGCTGCCGACTCGATGAATCCCACCGGGAAATCGAAAACTTTTACTCAATACACGAGGAGGAACTCTATGTTCAAAGAGCTTGTTCCCATCCTGCGCAATCGCGCCGTGCTCATGACGGCGACTGCGCTCGACGACGATCAGATTCGCGTCAATGTCGTTCCCAAGAAGATGAAGGACGGCGACCATGACGCCCTCACCACGCCGCTGAGCGTCACCGGCACGGCCGAAGAACTGGACACGCAACTCGCGGCCACCCTGGTTGGCTTTGTGGCGTCGCATCTTCAGATGAAGAATGCTCTCGAAAAGGCAAAGAGCGAGATGGACGCCGCCACCAAGACTGCCCAGGCCGAGGCGCGCGCAAAGTCGAAGACGGCGACAAGGTCAGTACCGGCGAAGACGGAAGTCACTCAGAATGCTCCCTCCGCCAAGCCTGCCGAGCCAGCGAAGCCCGCACCGCAGAAGCCTGCAAGCCTCTTCGATATGCCGACACCGGCGACTACTCCCACCGCCGCGCCAGCTGAACCGGAAGATGATCCCGGATTTGCAGAAATCGACGATGACGAACCAATCGAAGAGGTCGAAGAACTGGATGACGCGGCCTGACGGCAACAATTCCTCTCTTCAAGAGGGAATCGGATAGCAAGCCACACGTCCGAAATCTGTGGGAAAATGCCGATAGCGCTCCTATTGAGCGCTATCGGGTTGTTGGCGTAAGCCAAGAATTGGCGTAATCTACGTAGCTAGTCAGGCCCCTCCGCCCCGTCCTGATTGTCGCCGCCTGCCCCGAAGCGCATCTCCATCTCGGCGCTGATCCATCTTTGGATTTCGGAGCACTGCGGACGGGCTAACGCTTTCTCATCGAAGATGTTGAACGACTTATCTAAGTACTTTGCAGCGAGGCTCAAGTTCCATGGATCGGTTTGAGACTCGTGAATTCCTGGCACCCAAAGTTGTCTGGTGAGCGGACTCTGCGATGGCCCCGAGTTGTAGCGACCAACGTGATACCAGGTACTATGCGCACATTGGCTGAACGGCGTATAGACATAGTTGTAAAAATCGAGGATTCCGGCTTCTTCCGCCATTTGCCGAGTATTTTTGCCGGACCACGCACCCACATTTACTTCGACGAGAAAGTTCCACTTTTGAACGTTGATCCACGCCTCATCGGCCCGAATGATTTGCTTCAGGCTTTCTTTGGAGCCTTCGTCTACCGGATCCAATAAGTTCTTCCGATGCTCTAGTTCAAGCATCGCTTGTCCCAAACCATGGTCGATGTATTGTCGCGCTCGTGTCTCCGGATCAAGAAGAATCCAAGACAACGTGATGTGGACATCAGCCATCGCGCGTAAGAACAGCGGTGCAGAATGCGAGTTCCATAACTGCGGAGCAGACACGAATTCGATCGCCAGGGTCGCTTGTCTAGCCAACAGAGCAGTGAGTACGCTGAAGACCTCGGGTATCCGAAAATCCGGTATGTATGCCTCGCATCGGCTTTTCAGCGCTTGCCGAATCCGTTCTTCGATCGAATTGAGAAGATCTTCGAAATTACTTTGATTAATCATTGTTGTCCCAGGCGACTGAAATCCAATGGGCGCAGCTCAAGACTGCGTTTCCAAAAGTACTGTACCCAAGCGTCCTCCGGGTATTTGGGGAGCGCATCACCGGCTAACATGTTTACAGCGGCGCAGATTGACGCTCCGACTTCTATTGATTTTTCTGTGTTTGGATAATTCTCTACCGCCGGGAAGTCTGCTAATGCTAAATCCTCTTTAACATGTAGCCTGCCCGAAATGAAAGCCATGTAGATGGCCTGTGCCTGGACAAGCACGCCACTTCTCGACCTCTTATCTTCGAGCTTACACAGGCGATTTTCAAATCGTGAAAGATAACCGGTGTCCACTAGACCGGTTGGCCGCAAGTCAAATAGCTTAGAGATTGGACAGCCGGGATACAGATACAGAAAGTCGTTCAAGCTTGCTGCCATCTTTGAAAAAACATTGACATCAGACAGATGTGCCTTCAGTTCCTGTGCATCCTCATCGGATATGTGACTGTAATCTGAAATGAATGCCCACCAACGATCCTGTTTGTTCTTCGCTTTAAAAAATTTTGCAATTTCCTCAGCTACCGTCGCCGAGAAACGAAGTGAACCCTTGTCGGCCAATACGTCCCACCATACCAACTCCGGCATATTTTGGCTGGACCAACTTATATAATCGAATTTGAACGCTTGGAGTAGCGGAGGGACGAATTTTGTTCCGACCTTTTGGTAGGAACCCAGAACTTTGCCGCTCTTCTTCTCGCTATTCTTTTTCACGCTTTCGCCTTAGGTTGCCGAAGAAATTTTAAATTGCACCCTAGCACACTTCGAAAGTGTTACGCCAAAAGTTCCCTCGTCTGTGACAGTCACAACGCCGATGTGGTCAGAATTGATTCTGGAGTGACGCCAAATCGCCTTACCACTCGGGGTGCGGCTCAGAAGGATGTTGTGTGACATCGCTACTCCTTGGTCTTGAGTTTGCTGTCGTTTTCGCGGATGAACGCCTCGATCTCAGGAGCGCTGGCAAGAATGCGGAGCCACTGTTCCTTGTAGAGGGTGACGGGGAAACGTCCCATTCCGTAGAGGGATACGGCGCCTTTCTCGCTGACCTTGAGACTCAACCCTGCTGAATCCTTGCTCTTGAGCTTTGCGTTTTCTGCCCGCAGACGCTCCAACTCGGCTTTCATTTCCGCTTCGTTCATGCCGTCTCTCCCATTCTGTTTTTCGCTTCAACCGTCTCGCTGCACACCGGTTGCGCCAAGCCACAAGGCTCCGCCGCGCCGGCCAAAAGCGCCTCGATCCGCTCGACTTCGAGCCGCCTGAGTCTCGCGGTGCTGGTCCACTGCTCCATCCGTTCAGCATCAGTGGAGAACTCGGCGGAGATTTCCATCCACCGGTTCTCGTTCTCACGGGCCACCCGCAGCGCGGCCTGAAGCGCCTCAATTTGCTGATCCCTTGATGAATTCATTCAGGAATCAGTTTATATTGTCGTCGCTGTTCCTTCCCAAGGCGGTCAATACGGCAATCCAGCGCAATCACGTATAGCGGGCCGACCAGACTTTCTTCACGTCCGAACCAGTATTCCGACTGAGGTAAATCCAAATGAAACCATCCAAGCTCTACGAGGCGCTTCATGCGCTGATCGGCGAACGTGTGCCTCTGCACATCTGGGGCGCGTGCGGCGTGGGCAAGTCGCAGATCGTCGCCCAGGTGGCGCGCGATCTTGGAATCCAGTTCCTAGACGTGCGCGCCGTGCAACTCGATCCGGTCGATCTGCGCGGCCTGCCCCGGATCAAAGCGGACCAGACCGAGTGGGTTCCGCCCAAGTTCCTGCCCAACGACGGCAAGGGCATT
>CAWCWQ010000056.1:0-6680 GCA_963799145.1 uncultured Acidobacteriaceae bacterium
CTGGAACGCTGGATGACCAGCCTGCGCAGCGGATCAGCCACGCGCCAGTTCGTCAGCAGCCGAAAGCGCGAACCGGTGCCGTCGGGCGCATGATCCAGCTGCGCTTGACGGGCCTTCTGCAGCAGCGAGTACTTCTCGGCGTTTATGAACTCCGGATCGATCAAGTGCGTATGGCCGTAGGTGTCAGGCCGTACATGCCATTTGCACTGGATGTGTTCGCGCCAGAAGGGATGGCCATGCTGGTCCTGGAGACCACGCGCCGGATCATACTCGACCCAGAGATCGTCGAAGCTCTTTGGCCCGCGCTCAAAACCTACCCTGATGATGGGGCAATCCGGATCGAGCAACCGAGCCGCCTTCGCCCAAAACATCCTAGCCTGAAAAATGTCGCCTTCGCGCCTTACCGAAACGGCCTGGGTCATCTTTGCACCTGTTAGTTTGCGCTGTCGCGAAAGGTCGGCGTCGGTTTCATACTGCGAGCAATCTCGATTGCCCGCGTGCCTTCGACCGGATTAAACGGGTAGGCATCAAGCACGATCGTTGGGATCAAGCGCTGCGTCAAATCGGAGAACGTAAAGCCGGCCTCTTGGCCGTTCTGCGCGCCCGTCGCACGCACCAGCGCATCGATGTATTGCGGATTGAGACCCAGCGGAGCCAGACGGTGGTGGAAGACATGACGGCGCTGTTCGTCATTCGGACGGGCGAAGCTCAACACTTCGGCGGCCCGGCGGCGGACGGCAGGGTCGAGGGCACTCAAACGGTTGGTACACATGATTACCGCCGCCGGCAGACGAGCATTGGCAATGCGATCGATCCCGCGGATGAAGGCATTCACGCCGGCGCGATCTTCATGGTGCATCTGCGCGTTCTCGCGCGACTGGGCCAACGCATCCGCTTCATCAACCAGAAGAATGACGGCGCCGCGCGAGGGACCGTTGCCCGCGCCTTTGAGCTTCTTTGCCTCATCCACCGTATGGTCGAAGGCGGCGGACACCAATTGAGTCATCTCGCCGACCCGTCCCTGGCCGCGGGTAGACAGGCTCAAGGGAAACAGCGTGATACCGATCCGCTGGTCGCGCGCGACGATGTCGCCGATCGTCTCCGCCAGTTCCGTTTTTCCGGAGCCCACGTCGCCTGCAAGCACGACCAGCGGCGGACGCCGCAGGACGGTATCCAGCAAGGCTTTCGCAGCAGGGCCCGGGTGATACTCGTTTGCCCACCGGTCCAGCGCAGCGGGATTGACCAACAGTCCCAGGATTTTGGTCAACCGGGCCTTTTGTTCATCAAGTCCGACCAGCTTGGCCAGCCGCTCCTGCGGATCGATGTCGGGATACGTGATGCGCCGCTCGAACAATTCGTCGATGCTCGGTTTGTTCATGATCAGAAGCTCCTTACGCTGAAACGGCTAAGGGCACGGCCGCCGGCCGAGTACGACCGGTCGTTCGTGACATATCCGTTGATGTTGGGCTGGGGCATGCCGGTCCGCTGGAAAGGCAGCGCAGCCTTGAATGCGGATTGCTGCGCGGCGGTCAGCCGATCCCAAGCAGGCGTATAGGTCAGGTAGCTTGTGAAATACGCGCCCGAAACGTCTGCGCCCGTCTCAATTCGGCCAGGGTCGTCGTCGTCCCAATAGGCGCCTACCAAGTCCCGAGCGGTATAGATCAAGCTTGGCTGAATCCATTCTTTCGTGTCGCCGGTCTTGCGTTGGAACCCGTAGGTCACCTCGTTCAGGTAGCCCGCCTTCAGCAGCTCCGTCATTTCCGCTTCGTAGTTGGCGATTTCGCTATCCGTCAGCGAACCCGGGTACAGGCGCTGGAGCCGCTTCAGATCGGCGGCAACCTTGGAACTAATGTATTTGGCATGCGTCAGCGTGAACGTCACCGATTCCGTTACGGTGTAAGAAGACATAGGGGACCTCACACGTTGAAGGAAGAACCGAAGACTTTCCGCCAGTACTCGACAGTCTTCTGTTTGGTGGTCGCGTAGAGCGCCGGCATCGATCGCATCGCCGGCAAACTGTGCAGCTTCGAGGATGGCGTCCAGATTGGCCTGGTTATAGAGGCGCGCTACGTTGTTCGAAGCGTTGACCGGGTCGATGATCTGTATCAGATCGTTCGAGGCCGGGATGCAGGAAGCCGGGTAGTTGTCCTCGAACACGATGCGCTTGCGCAGGCCGCCGGTGAGGATGAACGTGAAGAACGACTGCAGAGCTTCCGGATAGTCCGTGAAATCCACGCCGTTGTCGCACAGCTTGGCGAGAATCAATTCGATCATGAAGGACTTAAAGCGGAAGTTCTGGTCCTCCGCCTTGCGGAGCGAGGCCCAGTACTTCACCAGCCGAACGACCTGGGCGAAATGCGGCGTCTGCATCCGCTTGCGCTTGCGCGCGAACTCAAGGTGCAGGGGAATGCTGGTTTCGAGGAGGGAGCCGTCGTCCTGGCTGACCAGGTTGCCGCGCCAGTCCGGCTTGCCCTCGTAGAGTACCGGGACGATGTCGACACTCAGGCCACTGGTCTTGAACTTCACCTGGACCGAGTAAGTCTGCGGCGTTACCTGTTCGGGCTCGAAATTCGCGAATGCCTTGCGCAAGCGCTCGGTCAGGTATTGCAGCAGTGCGCGGATTTCGTGCGGCGCATCGGCGCCGGTGATATAGACGGCGACGTCAATATCGTTCAGCGAGCGCAGCGCCGTGCCCTTGGCCAGGCTTCCGGACAGGATCAAGCGCTTCAGCGAGAAGTCAGGGCGCTCTTTCAGGTAACCTTCCAACCGGTCGGTCAATCGCTGGGCTTGGGCGCGATATTCGTCCGCCTTCTCCTTCGACAGGTTGACGCGCTCTTCGGCGAAATGGACCAGGTCCCCGTGGTCAACATGCTCTTTCGACATCAAACTTCCTTTCTGTTTGGTCAAGTAAGATCGAGCGCCCGGGTTTTGTAGGAGTACCAGGATGCCCTAACATAATGTTCGGAGTACCGAACTTTTGGCAATCCTACACCGATCAAATTGTAAAAGCCATAGAAAAAGTTCGGAATCGTGCTATTATGTTATTAAGCTTTTGTAAACATGGATGAAAAAGTGGCCACTCGACTCGGCGAGAAGCTAAGAGCGTTACGTAAGGAGAAAGGGCTCACCCTGGAGAAACTCGCCGAACTCTCGGGGCTCAGCAAAAGCTATGTCTGGGAATTGGAAACCCGCGAATCGCAGCGCCCGTCGGCCGAGAAGCTGAATGCGCTTGGGAAACAGCTCGGCGTCGACGCTGTTTTCTTCCTCGAGGACGATGTGCGGGAGCCGGAGGAAAGGCATCTGGACGAAGCGTTCTATCGGGACTATAAGGATCTGGAAGCCGAAGATAAAGAGCGCCTACGCAAGATCATGGATACCTTCAAGAAGAGCTGATGAGCGACGCACAGACGCCACAGAAGGCCGCGAATCGCCTCAATAGATTGCTTGAGCATGCCGCCCAGTTCGGTCAGGTTCGCTTTCCTGCCGACGTGCCGATGTTGGCGAAAGAAGCCGCCAACATCTTCAAGTGGACGGATCCCATTACTGAAATCGAAGGCGTCGACATCAAGCGATTCGAAGGCATGTTGTTCCCGAACGACGGGAAGACCGCATGGAAGCTCCTCTACAACTCGAAAGTCACCTCGGAAGGACGAATCCGTTTCACCCAGGCCCATGAGCTCGGTCACTACATCCTGCACCGGCAACTACAGGACCGGTTCGAATGCATGGAAGAGGACATGCGCAACTGGTCCAACGATGAGGGCGATATCGAAGCGCAAGCGGATCTGTTTGCCTCGTATCTGCTGATGCCGCTGAACGACTATCGCGAACAGCTGAACGCCGAGGTCGACTTTGACCTGATGGGGCACTGCGCTGACCGCTACGGCGTGTCCCTTACTGCTGCGGTTCTGAAGTGGCTTGAGCACACCGACGAAAATGCCATCTTCGTCGTCTCGCGCGACGGCTACATGACCTGGGCGAAATCTAGCCAGCGGGCCTTCAACGCGGGCGCGTTCTTCAAGACCAGCTCGAACGTCATTGAAATTCCCACAGGCTCATTGGCGGCTAACACCGAGATCGCACACGATCGACGCGGCGTCGAGCTGCCGGCGCAGATTTGGTTTCCGCATGCCGATAAAAACATGGTCGTAAAGGAAATGAAGATTTTGTCCGATCAATACGACTGTGTCTATACGATTCTCAAGCTGCCCCGTTCCGAACGAGTGTGGGCGCCTTGGAAGTCCCACGACGAATAGGCCGTCGTCTAGCCCTTCCAGATACTCCTCCACCGCACGGGTAGGTTGAGCAGCCGAGTGGATCGGTTCGTCGCCGGGCACGCCAGCAAAGGCAGGTTTATCATCTGAACCGGCCATTTTCTTTTAGAAAGCCTCTGTTGTCAGCTAAAGGTTCGTAATAGTCAATTCTGGGCTTGGCGGGAAAATCTCCATTCCTCCGCTCATCCCACTCCGAGAACCACACCCCTCAACTTGCGCCGCCGCACGCAGATGGGGTGGCAGAATCTGGCTCCAGCGCCAAGTCGAGGCGACCATCGGCGTCGGCATTGCGAAGCCACGTCGCGACGGCATAGGCATCCTGCTGATCGGCCGTGCGGCCGCCGACAGGGAAGCCGAGTCGCCACAGGGAAGGATAGACCTCGGTGATCGCCGACTTGCCCGTCGGAATCTCCCATCCGTCGAATGGCCAGAAATGAACGCGTTAGCCCAACTGCCGGCGCAAGAAAAGGAGCCAGGGAATGCCTGCGTGCGTGGACTTGGCAACCGAACCTTGGACGTCGAAGTGAAACACCGATTTTGCGCGGCACCGTTCCTCGCAGATGCGTCGCCACCGCGGGTTGCCCATGCGCACCGCGCCATCGGCGCAAAAACCGTCGCGAACGAAGTCGACATAGGTGTGATCGGCGTCGGTTGTCGGCCAGTGCCGATGGAAATCATCAAGAAACGCGCCTCAGTCCGGCGGCAGGTGATGGGTCTCGAAGTAACGCAGCGGAAACGAAGACCCGTGGTCGATGCCGACCAGGGGGGTCGAGATGTCTTCTATCAGGCACTGCAGCAGCCAATCTGCGATGCCTCGCCGGGTCCAATACTTCCGCGGACTTGGAGGTGGAACCACTTCCCTAGCAGCCTGTCGGACTTGAGGCCGCCCGGACGCGAAATATCGCGACTCGGGGTGTTTTTGTCGAAATAATGGCCAAGCTTGGCGATTTTTTGCCTTTTCTCATGATGTTTTCACCCGTTTTCAGGTCTGCAGGCGCAATGAGGCCATGCGTTTCAAATTCCACGCCAGGCAGACCAGGCTCCATTCGCCGCTGACCTTGTCCAATCCGCGCAGGAGAAACTGGCGGAAGCCCAGGATGGATTTGATGATGCCGAAAACGGGTTCCACCGTCTGTTTCCTGAGCGCATAGGTAGCCCGACCGGCCTTGGTCTTGAGTCGGTGCGCCATCCGTTCGACCGGCGCGGCGCCCTCGGAAAGCGGGGCGGGCTCCGTGAAGCGATCACGCCAGCCGGCATGGTGCTCGTCGCGCGCCATGGCAATGAGCGGCTCAATGCCCGCCGCCTCGCAGGCTGCGACGTTCTTGCCACTGAAGAACCCAGTGTCGGCCAGGAGTTGATTCGCAGTGCCCAAGTTTTCCGGCAAGGCCGAGAGACGTTCCAGCATCGGAGCGACCTGTTCCTTGTCGTTGCCGGCCTGCGTCACTGCCGGCGCGACCACCAGCATGCTCCCGGTGTCCACCGCAGCTTGGGCGTTGTAGGCTTGCTCGAAGCCGCCGCCGGCCACCTTCATGATGCGCGATTCTTCGTCGGTCAGATTGACTTGGTCTTCGGCCCTGGGTCCTGCAGCGGGCGGCTTCGGGGGCTTGCCGCCCGGTTTCTTGCCGGTCTCTTTCGCTTTGGTCTGGCGTTGGGCGACTTTGGCCTCATACCCCGCCTGGTCCCGCTCAAAGCGTTCCTTCGCTCGTGCTTCGATCTTGGCCTTGGCCTCTGCCATCGCCGACAGCCGGTCCTCCCGGCGCTTGATCTCGGCCGGCAGACTTACGCCGTCGTGCACGTCCGCTCGATCCGCCTGTTCGGCCAGCGCCAGCAACTCCTGCACCTCAGCCTTCAACCGCTTTTCGATCTGTTCAATGTGCCCATGGGAGAGCGCACTGTGGCGCGAGGCGTTGGCATGTACCTTGGTGCCGTCCAGGCTGATCGTGCCCAGCTTCAAGAGCTTCATTTCCCGCGCCAGTTCCAGCACCTGCACGAAGATCCCGCCCAACTCGTCAAGAAACCGCCGCCGGAACGTGGCCAGCGTGTCATGGTCCGGGTGGCTGCCCGCAGCAATGAACCGGAACGCCACCGAGTCGTAGGTCGCCCGTTCAATCTTGCGGCTGGAGAACACCCCTGTCGCGTAACCATAAACCAGCAGCGATAGCAGTAGCGCCGGATGATAGGCCGTGCTGCCCCGGCCGGCATACGCCTTCTCCAGTCGGCTCACGTCCAGTCCCTCGACCACTTCCACAATGAACCGCGCCAGATGGTCTTCCGGCAACCAGTCTTCCACCGACGGTGGCAGTAGGTAGGCAGTCTTGCGGTCAATCGGGCGAAAATGGCTCATGGTGGCTCGCTGGCTTCTCAATGACCGGAATTATCTCATTTGCTCGTTAAGTCCGACAGGCT
>CAWCWQ010000057.1:0-5844 GCA_963799145.1 uncultured Acidobacteriaceae bacterium
GCAAGAATCTGCTTGCGTTCCTCAGAAGTAAGACGATGGATTAGGGTCTGCCCTTTTTCGTGCTGCATGTTCACGGGGCGGTCTCGTTGCCGTTCTCGTCGAGCCCCATCTTCAACCATGCCTCACGCTGAACTTCATCCAAGCGGTCTTCAGCTTCCTTAATCCAGTGACGGTAGGTCCTGCGGATTTCGTTTGGCGATGAGCCCACCATGTCCGCAACGTCGTCAACATGAACACCCGCCGAAAGCCACTCAGTGATTCTGTAATGCCTGAAGCCATGCGGGGTCGTCTTGACATCTGCATCCTTGATGGCCTTGTTGACTCGTTCACGCCACTGCGTATATGTGCCGGGAAAGGCAGGTTCGCCCAAAGCCTCAAGCTGCTTTACCAATGAATCGCTGATGAGTACCCGGTAGCGTTCATTGGTCTTCGTGCGATTGCCACGGATGACCTTGCCCTGAATCACGGGACATCGCTCCGGTTTCGACATCTCATACTTTTCCGCGTCCTCCTGCGACATGTGCGAACTTCATGGCATCGACCAACGCCATCGCCGTCTCACGCATCAACTGGCACAAGAGCCGGGTTCGCCCCGTTGCGGTCGCCAGAATTTTCTCGACTTGTTTTTTAGTTGGCGGATTAACTTCCGCCTTCTCGTAGCGGATACGAAACTGTGGATTTGTCTTGGGGTCCGGCATTGGAGATTTTTTAATGTAGCCCATCCCCGCAGCCCACGAAAAGAACCCACTAATGACAGACCAGTGGACGCTCAAGCTGCTGCTGTCCCCGCTACGGTGCGGCAGCGTCACACGCCACTTCATGGCCTTGTCGGTGGTGAAAGCGGTCAGGAGCAGGATGTCGTTCTTCTCGCACCACTCCTCGAGTTTGCCGCCCATCTGTTTCGCCTTGGTATTGCCCAAATCGTTCTGGTCACGGAATTTGTACCACTCCTGCAAGGCTGCTGCCACGGTCATGCTTTTGGGCACCACTTTGCCTTTGGCGAAGTTCTTTAGGCGCTTCTGCAAGGCCTTCACTCTGGACTGGGCTTCAGACCAGCTACGGGTCTCCAAAGACCATTTGTTCTGGTAGGCGAGCTTTTTGCCCTCGAAATACGCCGGGGGTACCTTTCCAGACAAATTGGACGTGCAACGGGCATCCGCACCGAGGCTCATAGCGGTTGGTGCTGTCGCAGTTGTCCCGGTTGTGACGCCGAAATACGGTGAATGTCATGAGGGCTGTCCTCCCCTGCCGGATATTGGGCGCATGTGAACCCCTCACAGCGGGTTTAGGACAATTTTAGGTACAGTTTATAGAGGAAGTCAATAAAGTGCAGTGTTTATGCGGGTATATATATTGGCTCCTCAGGTAGGACTCGAACCTACAACCCTTCGGTTAACAGCCGAATGCTCTGCCATTGAGCTACTGAGGAGTGTCGTGCGTTGAAATCGCCCTTATCAAGGTAGCAGAGAGCGTGAGGCGCGTCAAAAAAAACGCAGAAGGGCGCGATCCATCGCAGTGGTCATCTCCAAGCAATTGGCTTCAGGCCATTTGCGCGTAGAGCCTCTGGGCGACAGAACCATCCGCCTCAAAGCCTTACCGTCCAGAAGGAAGAGCCGAAATCCGCCTCTTCAAGACCCTGTAAAATCAGAAAGCCTGCATGATTTAGTCCAAGGCGCAGGATGAGCCGTTTCTGGCCGTGCCGATCACAAGGGGGATTAAAGCGGGCACTTTCAGTAGGAGTCTTCATGTACACACCCAAATTCAATCAAGTCTCCGACCGCGCCCTGCTTATCGAGACCATGCAGGCTTGGTCGTTCGCCATTCTCATCGGTCAGCAATCGGCTCCTGAGATCGCTGCGCCGCTGGCCGCCACGCATCTGCCGCTGGTGGTGAAGGACGAAGGCCCGCACGGCCTTCTCGAAGGCCACTTTGCTCGCGCCAATCGCCAATGGAGGGCTCTCGCCGAACGCGAAACGCTGGCCGTCTTTGCCGGTCCGCACAGCTACGTCTCGCCCATCCTTTACTTCGATCCTCTTTCGGTGCCCACCTGGAACTACATCGCCGTCCACGCCTACGGAACCCTTGAGCTGGTGGAGAAGGAAGCCGCCAAGGACGCCCTGCTTGAAGGCTTGATCGGCGCCCACGAGCCTGCCTTCGCTGAGAAATGGCGCGCCATGCCCGGCGATTTCCGCCGCTCAATGCTGGCCGGGATTGTGGGCTTTCGCATCCCCATCCAGCGCATCGAAGGCAAGTTCAAGCTCAGCCAGAACCGCAGCGCGGCCGAGCGGAGCAATATCCAAGCCACTCACGCCGCCGGCTCTGACGACCAACGGGCACTGGCCAACTGGATGGCGCGGCTGGGAGTGAGCGGCATCGAATGAAGCCGGCATTTCGCTCTGCCGATGCCAGAGGGAAAGTGAACTTCTCCCGCTTCGACAATTCCGCCGCAAATGCGAATTTGTTATACTTAGGGAGTTCACCCGGTGTGCGGAGGTGGCGAAATTGGCAGACGCACCAGCTTGAGGTGCTGGCGCCCAAAAGGCATAGGGGTTCAAGTCCCCTCTTCCGCACCATATTTAAATAATTGGACAAAGCACAAAAAAAGCCCGGCCGCAGCCGAGCTTTTCCCGCGCCAAACCTCAATCGGCGCTCAGAGCTTCTCGTAAAAATCGCAGGCGGAGCACGAGATGTAAACGCCGCCGGGGACGCCGCGCTCGCGGTCTTTGACGCGCTTGACGATGCGCGTGGGCTTGCTGCACTTGGGACAGTCGGTTGACTTCGACGTGTCCATTGCCTTCTTGCGGTCACCTGTTTTTGCTATCTTGGCCATCGGTAGGGTGGTTCTCCTTCTTGGGGTGTCTCTGCGCACGCGCGCAATCAATGCGCACGGCTTCAACGTCGCGGCCATCGGTTGGCCTGAAAAAACAGGCAACCTGACTCGCTCTACTCAGTTTACATCAAGCTCGCCGCGCGGAATCTCCAGCGCTCCGGTCAGGCTGGCCACGCGCTCCACGCCGTGGCCGCGGCACCAGGACTCAAGGCCGCGCGCCAGCCGCTCGACGGCGCGCGGGTCGGCGTAGCTGGCCGTGCCCACCTGGACGGCGGTGGCGCCGGCGAGCAGGAACTCGACCGCATCCTCGGCAGTGACGATGCCGCCCATGCCGAGGATGGGGATGGTGACGGCGCGGGCCGTCTCGTAGACCATGCGCAGGGCGATGGGCTTGATGGCCGGGCCGGAGAGGCCGCCGGTGATGTTGGTGAGGCGCGGGCGGCGCGTTTCGGCGTCGATGGACATGGCCAGAAAGGTATTGGTCAGGCTGACCGCATCGGCGCCGGCGCCGGCGGCGATCTTGGCCATGTGGGCGATGGAGGTCACGTTGGGCGAGAGCTTGACGATCAGCGGCCGGGTGCTGGCGGCTCTGGCGCGGGCAACCAGGTATTCGAGCGAGCCGGGATCGGCGCCGAAGGCCATGCCGCCGGCGTGGACGTTGGGGCAGGAGACATTCAGCTCATAGGCGGCGATGCCCTCGGCCTGGTTGAGCCGCTCGATGACCGCGATGTACTCGCCCACCGTGTAGCCGAAGACGTTGACGATGACCTTGCAGCGCGGGATAGCGGCTGAGCGGCGGCAGCTTGCGGGCGATGAACTCCTCGACGCCGACGTTCTGCAGGCCGATGGCGTTCAGCATTCCGGCTGCGGTCTGCACGATGCGCGGCGCGGCGTGGCCGGCCATCGGCTCCAGCGAGATGCCCTTGGTGACGAATCCGCCGATCCGCTCCAGCGAGACGATCTCTTCAAACTCGATGCCGTAGCCAAAGGTGCCGCTGGCGGCGATGACCGGGTTGACCAGTTCCAGGCCAGCCAGCGACACTTTCATATCGGGTTTCACGCGCGGCATCTTCCTTGAACAGGGATCAGGGGTCAGGGATCAGGGATCAGCCAGTCCTCACGTTTATAATACTCGCCCCGACGCGGGCGGCGTGCGTGGAGCGTCAGGCAGGAGAACTCATGGGACTGGAGATTCGATTGAATTATGTGTTGTGGTTCGTGCAATCCCAGGTCCGAGAGACCGGAGTTGGAGCGCCCTACGTTCCACATTATGAGATTTGGGGCAGATAGACGAGTTGACAGATTTGTGGAATTCTTGGAATTATTTTTCTGTATATTGTTGATAATGAATGGAAGATTGATAATTATTCGGGCGGCCAATTAATTATCTGCAAGAAAATGCCGCCCGGAAAAAATAATGGGGGGGGGAGGGGTAAAGCAGGGAATAGGGACTAGGGAATAGGGAATAGGGACTAAGGGACTGAGAGACCAGGGGCCGCTTTCGGCGCGGCGGGCTGATGCTTTATCGCACCGTAGGCAACTTGCGCGGCGTAGAGGAATTTGGATCCGTTGGCAGGTTCGATGGCTCCAAAGAGCATTGCATAGGCGACGCATGTTACGAAGTCACGGATGTTTTCCGGCGTGTCGAGCGTGGGCATGGCGCAACGAAAGGCCTTGTTGGCGCCTTGAATTGAAGTTGTTTCCCATTCACTTTTGTCCCGCAGCGCCTTGTAGGTGCTATTCCAGGCGTCCAGGCAACGCGCTACGGCGGGATTTTTCGAGGTGTTGAGCGGTGTCGTTTCCATTTTTTTGTCTCCTGCATTGATTGTGCAGGAGAACGCGGTAATTATATGCAAAATGGACAGAAGAAAGTGGAGAGAAAAACGCTGGTTGGGGTTCGTGGTCGCCCACTCATCCACGATAAAACTGTGGATGAATGGGGCACAGCGGTTCTTGTCTATTTTATGACCGGGCGACCAGCCATCGAGGATTTTGCAAATATCACGAGCAAAGCTGCCTCATGAAATGCCTAAGCGTACAGAAAGAATTCGGCGAACGCGTCCCGTGTTCTTTTCAAAACATCTATAAAAAAGATAAGCAATAGAAAATGCAGCAGCATAAGCAGTTAAAAGAGATCCAACGGAATACAAGCTAAGGTGCCGGAGAGATAACTTTGGCATTAGCCATGCGCTGATGAAGATGATAATAGGGTAGTGTACGGTATAGAGTGTATAGGACATATCTGATAGTCTTGTGGATACAAAACGATAGAGCGACTTATGGGCGGGTTGACGAAAATGAAGAAGCAGCCAAAGGATAACAGAGAAGAATAACCCCGTGGTGAAATCGGAAGCCACTATGTTGTAAGGAAATACAACCGCATAAAGGTTGAAAGCCGCAAATAGCAAGCACATCAAAGGCGTGATCCAGCGCACAAGAGTCTGCGAAATCCCATTTGGCAGACAATACGTAAGCGTTCCCATCATCCAGATAAGAAAGTAGAGTGAAATAAGTTTGCCACAAAATATCAATATTGCAATTAGTAAGACGATAGAGCAAGCACGGCGAAGCATTCGGGATGAAGGCATAAACCCGGCCAAAAGAAGTGGAAACATAATGTAGTACCAGAATTCATAGGAAAGGCTCCATAAAGAACCATTAGTGCCGAAACACTTTACGAGAATCTGCTGCAGAAAGAATACATTTCCCATAAATGTGGAGAGTGCGAGCCAAACCTGATTAACGTTTCCCGCACCTCCTGATCCCGAGCCCCACAGATTTGCATAAATCGTTGCCGTGTTAGAGAACAGGTGCGCTCCAGCCGTGTCAATCAACGCTCCGAGAAGCAAAGCAGGAACGAGTACAATCCACAGACGAGTAAGCCGCTGAAGCAAATAAAATTTCGTAGACCATTGTCTTTTTCTCACTGCACGGAGTACGCCGCCGCCTACAAAGAATCCGCTAAGTACAAAAAACACGATGACGGCTTGATGGCCCAAATGCGTATGGTTTTC
>CAWCWQ010000058.1:0-14349 GCA_963799145.1 uncultured Acidobacteriaceae bacterium
AGTCTTCCCAGGCCCACCAGTTTGGAGAGCGAGTGGCGATCAGCGAGCAGCGATGTCGAGACGAACCGTCTCCTCCTCTCGCTATTCGCTACTCTCCATTCGCTCCTCCGGGGCCATAGCTCAGTTGGGAGAGCGCGTGCTTTGCAAGCATGAGGTCGTCGGTTCGATCCCGTCTGGCTCCACCAGATGGTCGATCGGTCGCAACGAGCGCCGAACCACTCGTCCTGAAAGTTTCGCGCGGGCGTCAGCTTACTGCCGGAGACGCTGCCGCGCGTGAGCGCGATAGGTCTCGATTGGAAGGTGGTTGGTTTTGCTCTCTTGCTGGCCGTGCTTACCGGGCTGTTATGCGGGTTCATCCCGGCTTTTGCTGCCGCGCGCACAGGTGTAAGCGAAGCGCTCAAGGAAGGTGGGCGCACCGGTACGGCGGGCGGCGGCCATGCCCGCCTGCGCTCGGCGCTGGTAATTGCCGAGCTCGCGGTGGCGCTGGTGCTGCTCACCGCTTCGGGCCTCCTGCTGCGCAGTTTTGAGAAGATGCGTTCAGTCGATCTGGGCTTCCGCGCCGACCACGCACTCACCGCCTTCTATGGCTTGCCGTTCCGGCAATACGCTACACAGGCTTCCGTTGACGCGTTCAATGCGGATCTTTGCCGCAAACTGGAGCAGTTGCCGGGCGTGCAGGCGGTAGGAGTTACCTCGATGCTGCCCGCGGCGGGGCAGGTCAGCAGCATCGCCTTTGCTCCGGAAGGCTATGTTCCTCCCAAGGGGGCCGGCTTTAACCTGGCCTGGGGATCCCAGGTGATGGGCAATTACTTTCGCGCCGCGGGCATCCCCCTGCTGCGCGGCCGCGATTTTACTGAGGCGGACGGTCCGGCCGCTCCCCTGGTGGTCATCGTGAATCGCACTCTCGCGGAGCGCTATTGGCCCAATCGGAACCCCATCGGCAAGCGGCTGCACATTGGAGTGCCCGACAGTCCAACGCCGTGGATGACTGTCGTGGGAGAGGTCGGCGATGTCAAGCAGACTTCAGCCGATGCCGATACAGTGAACCAGGTGTACGGGCCCGCCGGCCAGTTCAAAGCTTCGATCGCCCAGTTTGCGCCTCCAGACATGCTCAATGGCACTTACGGCTCCATCGTGCTGCGCGGCCAACTGCCCCCGGAGCAGATGGCCGACTCGCTCCGTGGCGTCGTCCACTCTATCGATCCGCAACTTCCGCTCGTCCATGTCGAGTCAATGGAACAAGTGGTCGCGGAGGGCCAGGTCTCGCGCCGCTTCAACACAGTGTTGATTTCCAGCTTTGCCGCGGCGGCTGTGCTGCTTTCTTTGCTCGGCATTTACAGTGTCATCGCCTTCTCCGCCGCGCTGCGCACGCACGAGCTGGCTATTCGTCTCGCGCTTGGCTCGCAGCGCTCCAATGTGATGCGGCTGGTCCTGGTTTCAGGCGCGAAGGTGGGTCTGGCCGGTTGCGGCATCGGAGCCATAGCCGCCGTGTTCGCCACCCGCCTCTTGCGCTCGCTGCTCTTCCAGGTCGATCCGCTGGACCCGGCGGTGATTGTGTTGGCGGCGGTCTCGATCTTTCTGCTCGCGCTTGCTGCTTCGCTTGTTCCCGCGCGCCGCGCCGCTTCCATTGAACCCATGGAGGCATTACGCACCGAGTGATTCTTTGTCGAGGAGAAACGTAGATGAACACGCTGCTTCACGATCTTCGCTATGCATTGCGGCAGCTCCGCAAGTCGCCGGGATTCACGTTGACCGCGGTGCTCACGCTGGCCCTCGGCATCGGCGCCAACACCGCCATCTTCACCCTGGTCCACGGCATCCTGCTGCGCTCTCTCCCCGTCGCCAATCCCGCGCAGCTCTACCGCATCGGAGACACTGACGATTGCTGCGTCGACAGCGGATTTCAGCAATCTAACGGAGACTACGCGATCTTCTCCTACGATTCCTATCTGTACCTCAAGAACTCCGCGCCGGAGTTCGAGCAACTGGCCGCGGTGCGGGCCGGGTCGTTGCGCTGGAGCGTGCGCCGCGGAGAGTCGCAGGCCAAATCGCTGCAAGGTCAATTCGTCTCCGGCAATTTTTTCTCCACGCTGGGCGTAGGCGCCTATGCGGGTCGCTTGTTCGGCGAGAGCGACGACACATCCTCGGCGCCTCCCGTTACGGTAATCAGCTACCGCGCGTGGCAAACGGAGTTTGCCTCCGATTCTTCGATCGTGGGATCGACCATCTTCATTCAAGCCAAGCCCTTCACCGTCGCCGGCATTGCTCCGCCCGGTTTTTTCGGGGATCGCATCACAGCTGGCCCGCCCGATTTCTGGACGCCTCTCTCGACGGAACCCTACGTCAATGGACCGGGCAGCATTCTGCATCAGGCGGATATGAACTGGCTCTATCCGATAGGCAGGTTGCGCCCCGGAACCAATATCGGCTCTTTGCAGGCGAAGCTCTCTGCCGCGCTGCGCCAGTGGCTGGCCACGCGCCCAGATCTGGCGGCGTCTGAGATCGCCAAGCAGCACGTTGTAATCGTGCCCGCCGCCGGCGGCATCCGGAACCTGCAGCAGGAAGCGGGCAGGAGCCTGAAGATGCTGATGATCCTCTCCAGCTTCGTTCTGCTTATCGCCTGCGCCAATATCGCCAATCTGATGATGGCGCGCGCCACCTCGCGGCACGCGGAGGTGGCCGTGCGCATGGCGCTGGGAGCGGGACGCCGCCGCGTCATTCGCCAGATCCTCACCGAGAGTGTGTTATTGAGCTGCATGGGCGGCCTCGCCGGTTTGGCCGTGGCCTATGCGGGAGTGCGGGCGATTCTCAACCTCGCCTTTTCCGGCGCATCATACCTTCCCATCGAGATCGCTCCGTCATTGCCAGTGCTGGGTTTTGCCTTCCTTGTCTCGCTGACGGTGGGCATGCTCTTCGGCGCAGTCCCGGCGTGGCTGTCGTCTCATGCGCAGCCGGCCGAGGCGCTGCGCGGCGTCAATCGCTCCACGCGCGACCGCGCCTCCCTGCCGCAGAAGGCGCTCGTCGTCTCGCAGGCGGCATTGTCCGTAGCACTGCTGGCCGCGGCGATTCTCATGACCAGGTCGCTCATCAATGAGGAGCATCAAGACTTCGGCATCGCTACGGCCAATCGCGCCATCGTGCATCTCAATGTGGAGGGCGGCGGTTACACCACCGATCGATTGCCGCAGCTTTACCGCCAGATCGAGGACCGCTTCTCCACGCTCCCCGGAGTAGCCAGCGTAGGCCTGGCGCTCTACAGTCCGCTGGAAGGAGACAACTGGGGCTATGGTGTCGTCCCACAGGGGCAGCCGCTGCCCAAGGACAACGGCGCAACGTTTGACCGCGTCAGTCCGCGCTTTCTCGATTCCATTGGCGTCCCGATCGTGCGCGGGCGCGGGATCACGGAGCAAGACACGTCAACCTCACAGCCGGTAGCTATCGTCAATCAGACCTTTGCGAAGAAGTTCTTTCCCAATCAGGATCCGGTGGGCAAGCACTTCGGCGACAGCTACCCGCAGTATTCGGGCAGTTTCGAGATCGTCGGAGTCTTCGCCGACTTCAAAATGAACAATCCGCGCGATCCGGTGTACGCGGTCTTTCTGCGGCCGCTCTCGCAGCGCTTCGGCGGATACAAGGAACCAGGCTTGGTCTCCATAGAAACGCGAACGATGATTATCAATTCCATGATCCTCAACTTCAATGCGCCACAGCAGAACGTTGACGCGCTTGTTCGCCGCACCCTGGCCGGCATCGATCCCAATCTCACCGTGATCGGCATTAGCGCCTTCGACGCACAGGTGGCCGACAACTTCGTTCAGGAGCGGATCATTGCGCAACTCACCGGCCTCTTCGGCATCCTTGCTCTGGCGCTGGCTTCGATCGGCCTCTACGGCGTCATGTCTTATTTCGTGGCCCGCCGCACCGGCGAGATCGGCATCCGCATGGCGCTGGGCGCAACCCGCGCGAGCGTTCTTGCCATGGTGCTGCGGGGCGCGCTTTGGCAGGTTCTCTTCGGTCTCGGCTTGGGCATTCCCGCCGCATTGCTCGCCGGCAGGCTCATGGCCAGCCAGCTTTATGGTGTCGCCAGCTACGATCCGCTCGCCCTGGCGGGCGCAACTTTGGTGCTTGGACTCGGCGCCGCCGCGGCAGCATTCATCCCCGCCCGCCGCGCCGCTTCCATCGAACCCATGCAAGCACTGCGCACGGAATAGATTCAACCGTTTGCAATGCGGCGGCGATGCGTTGCAAAGAAAGGAGACTCACGATGCGGTCGATTCTTCAAGATCTGCGTTACGCAGTGCGACAATTGCGCCAGTCGCCCGGATTCACGCTCACGGCAGTGACCGTGCTGGCGCTGGGGCTGGGCGCGAACATTGCAGTCTTCACAGTGCTGAACGGCATTCTGCTGCGTCCGCTGCCCTATGCGGAGCCGAATCGCATTGTGGCCATCACCGGGGCCGGCTCCGATCCCTACTACATGATGAGCTACGCCAACATGCTCCAGTTGCGCGACGCCGTGGGCGCAAAGATGCGGATTGGCGCGCTGTTGAACCGCTCCATGGCCAGCATCGTAGGCCCCGGAGGCCGCGTGCAGGTGCAGCATGTCGAAGTCACCGCGGACCTCTTCCCGATGCTGGGCGTGCAGCCAATTCTGGGACGCGCATTCCGCGACGAAGAGAACGAGCCGGGGCGCAATCGCGTAGTGCTGCTGGGCGAGGAGACGTGGCGCAAGCTCTACAATGCCGATCCGAACATCGTAGGCAAGACCCTGACCATCAAGGAACAGGCGTACACGATTCTCGGCGTCATGCCCAGGGGCTTTTCGTTTCCCTTTGGCGTCGATACGCAGATATGGTCGCCAGCCGCGCTGGATGCGGCCAGCCGTTCGGCGGTGAGCAGCGAGCATCAAGCGTGGGTGGACTTCTTCGCGCGGCTGCCTGAGGGCATGACCGCCGCTCAACTGACCGATCAGCTGAGCCGCACGCAGGCCGCGATCGCCAAAGGGCAGACCAGCGATGGCCCGTCCGTGCCCACGCGCGTTGCGGTCACCGGCTATCAGCAGTCGTTGAATCGGCAGTTCCGCGAGCCGCTGCTTATTGCTTTATGGCGTGGTCTTCGGCATCTGGGCGCTGGCTTGCCTCAACGTCGCCAGCCTTATGCTGGCCCGCGCGATCACACGGAGCCGCGAGCAGGCGGTGCGTGCCGCTTTGGGCGCCAGCCGAGCACGATTGCTTCAGCAGGCCATCGTCGAGAGCCTTCTGCTCAGTGGCATCGGAGGCACGTTCGGCCTGCTTCTCGGGCAAACCGCAATCAAGCTTCTTTCGCATCAGATCGATCGCCATCTGCGCCAGCTCTCCGGCGTCGTTCATCTGGAATGGCGGGTAGTTGCCTTTCTGGCCGCGCTCACGCTCCTCACCGCAGTCTTCGTCGGCGTCTTCCCCGCGCTGCGCGCCATGAGCCGGAACGTGCAAGGCGCTCTGCATGGCGTAACAACGACCGCATCGGGCAGCCAGAATCGCACCCGCGAACTTCTCGTCGTCGCGCAGCTCGCGCTCACCCTGGTCTTCCTTGTGGGTGCGGGGCTCTTTCTGCGCACCATCCATGCGCTGCGTTCGGCGCCGCTTGGATTCACCCAACAGAACGTTCTCACCGGCGGCATCATTCTGAACGGAGGGTCGCATCGGTCCGAGGATTTGCAGGATTCGCAGACGAACATCGTTCGCACTTCCTATCTGCCACTGCTCGACCGGCTGCGGGCAATTCCCGGCGTCCAGGTGCCCGCGCTCAGCTCGGTGCTACCCCTGCGCGCGGAGTTCGCCGTGACCGTCGCAGGGAATCTCGATCATAAGGAAGCTCAGCGCAATCAAACTCCGAGAGCCGACGCCCGCCTGGCCTCGGCTCGCCTTGTCGATGCGCTAGGCATCCCCATGATACGCGGCCGATTCTTTACGGAAGACGATTCAGCCTCCGCGCCTCCGGTCGTGGTCGTGAATCAGGCGTTCGTCAACAAGTACCTTCCCAATCAGAACCCCCTTGGCCACACCTTCTTTATGGGCAAAGGACGATTCGCCGATATACATATCGTCGGCGTCATCGGAGACGTGAAGCAGACCAAGGTCACCGATGCCACCAAGCCCGAGATCTATTTCTGCCTTGCGCAGGTTGAGCCGGGAACGCCGCTGTATGGTATCGCGACAGCGTTCATCCAGGTGGCCATTCGCGGCGCGGTTCCAGCCGATAGCCTGCGCGCGCAGTTCGACAAGACGCTGCATGAGGTTGCTCCCGACGCTACTACCACCGACGTGAAGACCATTCATGAAGCGGTCGAAGACTCCTTCGGCTCGCAGACCCTTATCGCGCACCTGCTGGAGAGCTTTGCAGCTCTGGCTCTGATGATCGCCTCTGTGGGCCTCTATGGCTTGCTCTCGTTTGCCGTGGCGCAGCGCACACGCGAGATCGGTCTCCGCATTGCCCTTGGCGCACCGCAAGCCAGCATTCTTAACCTCATCTTGCGGCGGGCGCTGCTGCTGGTGGCTGCCGGATTGACCATCGGCGGGGCGCTGGCCTGGTTTGCGGTTCGATTCGCCGGCAGTTATATCTATGGCGTCCAGGCGCACGACGGCCTCACCTTTACCGCGGTCGCCCTGGTTCTCGCCGCAGCCTCATTCCTTGCCGCCTGGCTGCCGGCCCGCCGCGCCGCATCCGTTGACCCAATTCTCGCCTTGAGATCGGAGTAACTCCATGATCGAACTGAAAAACGTTGAACGCAGTTACAAGACCGGACCCACTGAAACCTGGGTGCTTCGCCGCATCGGTCTTACTATCCACGAAGGTGACTTTGTCACTGTCATGGGACCATCGGGAGCAGGCAAGTCGTCCCTCCTGAACGTGCTTGCCCTGCTCGACGATGGCTGGCTGGGCGAATACTGGTTCGGCGAAACGCCTGTGCACAAGCTCAACCGCAAGCAGCGCGCCGACCTGGCCCGCCAGCGCATTGGCATGGTCTTCCAGAGTTATCACCTGCTGGACGATCTTACCGTGGCCGAAAACATCGACCTTCCGCTCTCTTACAAGAACCTGCCCGCCAAGGAGCGCCAGGGCATGGTGGCCGACATTCTCGACCGCTTCCAAATCGTGGCCAAGAAAGACCTGTTTCCCTCGCAGCTCTCCGGCGGGCAGCAGCAACTGGTGGGCATTGCGCGCGCCGTGGTTCATGCGCCCGCGCTGCTGCTGGCCGACGAGCCCACCGGCAACCTGCACTCCACGCAGGCGCGCGAGATCATGGAGCTTTTTTGCGAGCTCAACCGCGCCGGCACAACCATCGTCCAGGTCACACACTCGGAGCAAAACGCCCGCTACGGCAAGCGCATTCTCGAACTGCGCGACGGCTGGTTGACGCGCGACGAAAAGCTCGATGCAAAGGCATCGGAGGTCAACGACAAGTGAGCCGCTCGAAGTCGCACCCGGTACAACTCATCCAGGCCGCTGCCGCAATCGTGCTGTTGCAGGCGAACCTGGCGCTGGCTGTCGAGCCCCTGGCCTCAACGCCCTCCGTGCAGACGCCCGCGCCAGCGCCGGCGGCCGCTGCGTCCGTGCAGGTTCCTCAAAGCGGCATTCCTTTCGATCAACTGCTGCGGCCTTCGCGCAATCCCATCGACTCTTACCGCGGAAAGACCGTGCCGCCGCCCAGCCTGGCGAACTCCACGCGCCTCGATTCGCTGGTGCGGGACGGCAAGCTGTATCTGTCGCTGCGCGATGCCATCGATCTTGCGCTTGAAAACAACCTCGATCTGGTGATCGCGCGCTATAACATGCCCATCGCGCAGATGGACATCCTGCGCACGCAGGCCGGCGGCTCGGTGCGCGGCGTCAATACCGGCGTGGTCTCCGGGACGCCCGGCGGCGGCGGCGGCGCATTCAACGGTGGCGCAGGCGCTGGCGCCGGCGGCACCTCGGGCGGCGCAGGCGGCGCAGGCGCAGGCGCTTCCGGCCTTGTTCAGTCCACCCTGGGCACCGGCACCTCGGTCTCCTCCTTCGATCCCTACATCAATGCCACCGCTTCTGTAGATCATACGTCGCAGTTGCTGCCCAACCGCACCGTTTACGGCGTCCCTGTCATCCACTAGAATACCATCGCGGGCAATGTGACCTACTCCGAGGCGTTTCCCATCGGAGCCAGCCTTCAGGTGCAGTGGGACAACAACCGTCAAACCACCAACAGCCCCAACAACACCCTTAATCCGCAGTTGAATTCCTTTGTCCAGATCGGCATGCAGCAGCAACTGCTGGCTGGCCGCGGCCTGGGACCGAACCTGCGCTTCCTGCGCATTGCCCGCACCAACCAGAAAGTCTCCGACATCGCGTTCCGCGCCCAGGTCATCTCCACCGTGACCCAGATTTGCGACCTTTATTGGGATCTCGTCAGCGCTTACGATGAGGAGCAGGTCGGCGAGCGCTCGGTGGAGTTTGCCCGCCAGACTCTGGAGACGAGCCGCAAGCAGCTTGAGCTGCAGGCAATTCCAGAGATGGATGTTCTGAAGGCTGAGGGAGAGATGGCCAACCGCGAACAGGATCTGACCGTCTCTCGCACCAATCTCGAGTTGCAAGAGCTCTATATGAAGAACGCCATCACGCGCTCGCTCGACGACCCCATACTACAGGAGATGCCGGTAGTTCCCACCGACCACATCGGCAGCCGGATTGAGCCCCTCTCCAAGCCGGTGCAGGATATGATTGCCGATGCGCTCAAGAATCGCACCGAGTTGCTGGAGTCGAGCCTGGTGCTGCAGAATAGCGAACTCAGCCGCAAGACCGCGCGCAACGCGCTGCTGCCCTCGCTTTCGATGTACGGTTTCTACGCGGGAACGGGATACGCCGGCACGCCCAATCCGCTGAACGGCGCCGGCGTCAACGTTCCTTCCAGCTATGGCGGGGCGCTGGAGAATGCGCTGAACTACTCCTCGCCCGAGTACCAGGTAGGCTTCCAGTTGAACGTGCCTCTGCGCAACCGGATCGCCAAGGCCGACCAGTACCGAACCGAACTCGAGTACCGCCAGTCGCAGGTGTACCTTGAAGAGTTGAAGAAGCGCATCCGCATCGAGGTGCGCAACGCGCGCTACGCGCTCGAACAGGGCGCCAGCCGCGTTGACGCGGCGCGCAAGGCGCGCGACCTGGCCGCGAAGACATTGGATATCATGCAGAAGGAGCAGAAGCTCGGCGCGGGATCGAATCAGCAGACGCTCTCAGCCGAGCACGACCTGTCTCTGGCCGAGCTGGCCTTGGTGACGGCCGAAACCGCCTACGAAAAGGCGCGCATTGAGGTGCGCCGCGCCACCGGCTCGGTGCTTGAAGAGTACGGAATCTCGATTGCCGATGCCAAGGCCGGCATCGTGGAGGCAGACCATCCCCAGTAAGCAAGAACAAATCCGCGTTCTGGTCGCCGACGATCAGCCGCACATCCTGGAGGCCGTCGAGCTGCTGCTGGCCCCGCAGGGGATCGAGGTGGACTGCGTGCGCTCGCCGCAGCTTGCTGCTGGAGGCGCTGGGCCAGCGCGACTACGATGTGCTGCTCATCGACCTCAACTACACCCGCGACACCACCTCCGGCCAGGAGGGCCTCGATCTGCTGGCCCGCATTCAGGAGTTCGACGCGCGCCTGCCGGTGATCGTGATGACCGCCTGGGGCAACATCGATCTGGCGGTCGAGTCCATCAAGCGCGGCGCCCGCGACTTTATCCAGAAGCCCTGGGAGAACGAGCGGCTGCTCTCGCTGATCCGCGTTCACGCCGAGCTGCGCCAGGCGCTGCGCCGCGCGCGGCAGCTGGAATTGGAGAACCGCCTGCTCCGCGCCGAAGGGATGCCGGAGTTTGTGGCCGGCGCGCCCTCCATGCAGCCGGTGCTGGAGCTGATTGCGCAGGTCGGGCCTTCGGACGCCAACGTGCTCATCACCGGCGAACACGGCACCGGCAAAGAGATCGTGGCCAAGCTGCTGCACGCCGCCTCGCCGCGCGCGCGCATGGCGCTGGTCGCGGTGAATGCCGGCGGACTGCCCGAGGGAACCTTCGAGAGCGAGATCTTCGGCCACGTCAAGGGCGCATTCACCGATGCGCGCGCCGACCGCATCGGCCGCTTCGAGCTGGCCAACGGCGGCACGCTCTTCCTGGACGAGATCGCCAACGTTCCGCTGCGCCAGCAGGCCAAGCTGCTGCGCGTGCTCGAGACCGGCGAACTGGAGCGCGTGGGCTCTTCGCAGACCCGGCGCGTCGATGTGCGCCTGCTCTCCGCCACCAACGCCGTGCTCGACGAGGAGGCCAAGGCCGGCAACTTCCGCGAGGACCTGCTCTTCCGCATCAACACGGTCGAAATTCACCTGCCCGCGCTGCGCGACCGCCGCGAAGACATTCCGCTGCTGGCCCAGCACTTTCTTGCCCGCAACCGCAGCCGCTATCGCAAGCAGGTCATGGGCTTTTCGCCTGCTGCCATGCAGCAGATGATGCAGTACCCCTGGCCCGGCAACGTGCGCGAACTGGAGCACACCGTCGAGCGCGCCGTCCTGCTCTGCCGCGGCGAAGAGATCGAGCCTGCCAATCTGGCCATTCGCTTCGGCCCGCTCGTCCGACCACGTCGTCCTTTGAGAACATGAGCATCGACGAGGTCGAAGCATTGCTCATCCGCAAGGTGCTGCGCCGCTGCGAGGGCAACATCTCCCAGGCGGCCGAAGCTCTGGGCCTCAGCCGCGCGGCGCTCTATCGCCGCATTGAAAAATATGGGCTATGAAAAGCGGCGTGCGCAGGCGCAGGCGCTCGGCGGTCCGCCGGGCGTGGGTCTACTGCCTTCTGCTGGCGCTGCCCGCGCTGATTCTTGCCGCAGTTCTTCTATATCGGGATTCGATCGGGCTTGCCCCCGCTCTTCTGCTCGCAGGCAGCCTGCTCGTCTACCTGCTGCTGGTGGCCGCCGCGCTCATTGAAGGCATGGTCCGCCCCTTGCAGACGCTCTCGAATGTGGTCGCTTCGCTGCGCGAGGGCGACTACTCCTTCCGCGCGCGCGGAGCCGGATCGCAAGATGCGCTCGGCGAGCTGGCCGCCGAGGTCAACGCCCTCGCCGACCTGCTGCAAAAGCAGCGCGTTCGTTCGCTCGAGGCCACGGCCCTGCTTGCTCGCATCCTTGAGGTGATGCACGCGCCGCTCTTCGCCTTCGACCGCAACGACCTTCTGCAATTGGTCAACGAGGCGGGTGTGCGGTTGCTGGGCCTGCCCCATGCCCGCTGCTTCGGCCGCACCGCGCGCGAACTCGGTCTGGAGGAGTTGCTTGCCGCCCCGGACCAGACCATCCACTCCTTCAACGGCAAATCGACCCGCTGGCTGTTGCGAAAAGCTGCCTTCCGCCAGGACGGCGCGCCCCACACGCTGCTGCTTCTGGCCGACGTAAGCCTTCCTCTGCAGGAAGAGGAACAGATGGCGTGGAAGCGGCTGATCCGGGTCCTCGGCCACGAGCTTTCGAACTCGCTCGCTCCCATCAAATCCATTGCTGGTAGCTTGCTAACTCGGCTGGACCAAGTCAGCGGCGACCAAGCAGTGCTCCGCGACTTCCGCCGCGGCCTCGGCGTTGTCGAGGGCCGTGCCGACTCATTGCACCGTTTCGTGCAGTCCTACCGCCAGCTTGCCCAACTGCCCCCGCCGCACCTCAAGCCGGTTCCGCTGGGGCCACTGCTGGAGCGGGTCGCGCATTTGGAGCAGCGCCTGACCGTCCAGCTTGAATTGGGACCGCCGGTCGTGCTCAGCGCCGATCCGGATCAGTTGGAGCAGATGTTCATCAACCTGCTGGCCAACGCCGTTGACGCCTCTTTGGCCAATGGCGCCCAGCCGGTGCGTGTCAGTTGGAGTCTGGATGGCGCGGCTGCTCTGGTGTTTATTGAAGATCGCGGCCTGGGCATCGCCAACGCCGATAATCTCTTCGTTCCCTTCTACACCACCAAGCCCTCGGGAAGCGGCGTTGGCCTGGCCCTGGCCCAGCAGGTTGCCCGCGCCCATAGCGGTGAGATCCGTCTTCTCAATCGCGAAGACGGCGAAGGCGCGCGCGCCACCATCCGCTTGCCCGTGGCGCAGCCTTCCACCCGCGCTCCCCTCAACTGATCCAGCGCGGTCCTCATTGCCTCCCAAGGGTTGGACCGTACTCTTGGATCGTGCATAAAATGCGATTCCATCGTATAATTTGCACATGTGGATTACGCGCAATGTTGAACCCCGGTTGCAGCACTCTGCAAAGACCCGGCCAGCGATCGTATTGACCGGAGCCAGACAGACCGGCAAGACCTCCACATTCCTTCACCTGTTTCCCAATTACGCGTTTGTGTCCCTCGACCTCCCGACCGAAGCCGAACAGGCCGAGAAGGAGCCTGAACGTTTTCTTCAGCGCCATCCGCCGCCGGTCATCATCGACGAGGTGCAATATGCGCCCGGGCTGTTTCGCCATCTCAAGGTGGCCGTGGATGCCAACCGCTCGCTCAACGGGCAATTCCTGCTTGCGGGATCGCAGAAGTTCACCCTGATGAAGAATGTCTCCGAATCGCTGGCAGGCAGGGCCGACATCGTGGAGCTCGAAACCTTATCCTTTGCTGAGATTCGGGAAGCGCTGCCCAAAACCGGACTGGATACAGCCATCGTGCGCGGCGGTTTCCCGGAACTTTATGCCAACCCGGATATCGATTTGGCAGCTTTCTACAATTCCTACTTTGCTACATACCTGGAACGCGATGTGCGCTCCCTGGCCAATGTCGGCAGCCTCAGAGACTTCGAGAGATTCCTGCGCGCATGCGCCCTGCGCTCTGCCAACCTGTTGAACAAAGCGGACTTGGCGCGCGATGTCGGTATTTCGCCTTCGACGGCGAATCAATGGCTCTCCATGCTGGAGGCTTCCGGCCAGGCCGTGCTGCTTGAGCCCTGGTTCTCGAATCGAACCAAGTCCATGGTCAAGAGCCCAAAACTCTATATTGCCGATACTGGCTTGCTTTGCGCTCTTCTGAACATTCGGTCTGAAGAAGCTCTTCGGCAATCTCCGGCGGCGGGAGCAGTCTGGGAGACATTTGTCTTCGCCCAACTTCGAGACCGCGAACGCCGCGCCGGACGTGCCGGCAGCCTCTTCTATTGGCGCGATCGCAGCCGCGAAGTGGACTTCCTGGTGGATGCGGGCGGACGCCTTGAGCTTTTTGAAGCGAAGTGGACGGAACTGCCAGATGCCGGCGATACGGTCAATCTCGATTTCGTGCGCGGCGCGATTGGCAGATCGCCGGTGACCTCGGGCGCGGTCGTCTCCCGTACACCGAACAGCTTTCCTCTTGCGGGTGGATTTCGGGCCTTGCCTGTGACGGAACTCGGTTGAATTCGCCGCATTGAAGGGACTGCCGTCCACCTACCTCTGAATCTGAGCCACGTTCCGCACCGCGCCTCGGCTTGCGCTTGTGGCCATGGCGGCATAGGCTTGCAGCGCCTGCGAGACCTTCCGCTCGCGCGTCGCGGGCTTCCACGCGGCAGAGCCTTTGGCCTCAGCGGCCTTGCGCCGGCTGGCCAGCTCCGCATCGGAGAGATTCACGCGCAGCACACGTTTTGGAATATCGATCTCGATGACATCGGCTTCTTCCACCAGCGCCAGCGAGCCGCCGTCGGCAGCCTCCGGAGAAATGTGGCCGACGCATAATCCCGAGCTGCCGCCGGAGAAGCGGCCATCGGTAATAAGAGCGCAGACTTTGCCTAATCCCTTTGATTTGAGATAGCTCGTCGGATAGAGCATCTCCTGCATTCCCGGACCGCCCCGCGGACCTTCGTAGCGAATCAACACCACGTCGCCGGGGACGATCTTGTCGCCCAGAATGGCTTCGACCGCCGAGTCCTGGCTCTCGAAGATGCGCGCCGGGCCGGTGAACGTCAGGTGCGCGGGATCCACGCCCGCCGTCTTCACAATGCAGCCGTCTTCCGCAATATTGCCAAACAGAACCGCCAGGCCTCCGTCCTTGCTGAAAGCATGCGCGGCGTCGCGAAGCACCCCGCTCTCGCGGTTCAAATCCAGCTCCGAATAACGCGCGCTCTGGCTGAAAGCTACGGTCGTGCGCACCCCGCCGGGCGCAGCCCGATAGAACTTCTCGACCGCCGGAGCCACCGGGCGCTTCACGTCCAGCTTGTCAATGGCCTCGCCTAGCGTCGGCGCATGAACGGTGTGCGCCGTGCGATGCAGCAATCCGGCGCGATCCAGTTCCGCCAGGATAGCGAAGATCCCTCCGGCGCGATGCACATCCTCAAGGTGCACGGTGGGCGCGGATGGAGCCACCTTGCACAGGTTCGGAACGCGCCGCTCCTC
>CAWCWQ010000059.1:0-19230 GCA_963799145.1 uncultured Acidobacteriaceae bacterium
AGGAAGGGATCCCGGTGCGGCTGGAAGGCGATTTGACTTCGGAATTACTGATTTTCCGAGCGAAATGAATGCAAGCACTCGCGTCGAGGCGCTCACATGGACCGGCGAAGTTTCTTAGCAACAACCCTACTTGCCACAGGCAGTGCAATTTCGGCCTCACCAGGACGTAGTTCGGCTGCGCAGGAAATCGAAAGCCGCGACGGCTACATCCGGCCACAGCAGGATCGATGGGTGTTAGGCACATCCCTGGTGGAAAAGATTATCACCTTGAGCGCAGGGCGGCTCACTCCTCACTTCTTTCAAGAACAAAGTCTCCGGCCGGGAGTACATCCAGGGTGGGGCGATCTCAACGAGGTGCGACTGGGTGCAGATGGCCAGGAGATTACCGGTGGCATGGGCGGCTGGGTGCTAATGGGGGGACAGGCGCGTCAACGAATTTATAGCGCCGTGTATGACAGCGTCGAACTGGCCGTGAGAAATGCAGGCTATCCATATCCAAGACCGCCGACGCGCATCCGCCGGGACGGCGTGGGGGCAAATCTATCGGGCAATTTTCGAAGACGAGTGCTCAAGCAGAGCCTGGACGGCGCCGGGGGGCGTTACCAGCGAATTGAATTGCTTGGTGTGTGCGCTTGCGTGCCGGCAACTGCGCCAGTTCGCTCTGGTCAAATTGAGCTTCCCGGCGGCTGGTCTGAGTTACCGGTTGAGCTGATTCTGCCGGCAAGGCGGCGAGCCGTTCCAAGCTCAGATCGCCGAGGCGCCAGGAGCTATCAAAATCAATGAATTCTACGGCGGCCAGTTCTTTACACCTGAAGCCCGCAAGGGGAAGCTTGCGGGAATCGGGGACGCTGTTGCATTCCACAACCATCATGCTGTTGGTTGAGTACCCGATGGAAGTTGAGATTCTTTGTCGCTCCCAGAGGATTTGGAGGCTTTCTCCGCCGGTGTATCGGCGTCGCGCGCAAAGTTCAGGGGCAAGGTAACTCCCTGATCCCAGGTCCCATTAAGGGTCCCGTCGGCGGCAACCGTCCCCTTCCATGTTCCACGCACGGCGGGAAGTTCTCCGAGGGGTCAGCCAAAGCAGTGGGCACCGACCCCAGCTATGGCGAGGCCTGGAACCTTGCCGACTTTATCTTCGGCGCGCGCAGCAAGTACGAACTTAGCGCCCATCATGTGGTGGAATACAACCATCGGATGAACTTCTTTTATGGCCAGGACGACTGGCGAGTAAACAACAAGCTCACACTCAACCTGGGCCTGCGTTACGAATTGGCGACGCCGCCCTTCGAGACCAATAATCAGCTCTCCAACTTCAATCCTGCCACCAGCCCCACAGGCGGCCTGGTTGTGGCCAGCGGCGGCTCGATCTTCAATCGCGCCCTGGTCAACCAAAACAACCTGGACTTCGCTCCCAGGGTCGGCCTGGCCTACAGCATCGATTCCAAGACTGTCGCGCGCGCCGCATACGGCATTGGCTATCAGCAGTTCCTGCGCGCCGCCGTGGTCAATGAACTGGCGCAGAACGCCCCATACAGCATCGACAACGTCATTACGCAGTACGCGCCGGCTTCGAAGACCCCACAGGCTGTTTGCACGTCGTTGTCGGCAGCTCCGCTCAGTTGCTTCCAGCCCACTCAGCTTGGCTACGTGAACAACTTCCTTTCCTTGTCGAATTACTCCCCATTGTCCACGACCACCACCTACGATCCCGCCAGAACCCCGACCACCTATGTCCAAAGCTATCAACTCTCCGTGCAAAGGGAGTTGCCCGGCCGCACCTTTCTCGATGTAGGCTACGTCGGCAACTATGGCGTTCACGAGGAGATTGTGCAGGACTATAACGAAGCCCTGCCCAACGCGGCCGGCGGTTCGCTCACCTTGCAGGCGCGCCGTCCCATACAGACCTACGGCACCATCCAGGAATCCTTCAATGAAGGTCCCTCGCGCTATAACGCCCTGGAAGCAAAGTTGGAAAAGCGTTACGGCAATGGAATCTACATTTCCGACTCCTTTACCTGGTCGCACGCGCAAGACGTGGCCGCCGCCAATCAGGAACTCGATAACAACGACAGTCCGGTCGTGGACCTTTACAATATGATGGGTTCATACACCCGGTCTGCCTATGACCGGCCGCTGAACGACTCGCTTGCCGTTGTCTGGGATCTGCCCTACGGCAAGGGAAAGCACTTCGGGTCGAACGCTCCGGCTCCCCTACAATTCGCGCTCAGCGATTGGCAACTGACTGCTATCAACTTCTTCATCGGCGGCCTGCCCATCAACATCAGCTTTTCCCCAACTACGGCACAGCAATTGAGTACCGAGACAAGCTTTCTCTACCGCCCGAATCTGGTCGGGACGCCTGTTCTGGGCAAGAGCAGTCAGACACCAGTCGCTGGTCAGCCGGGACAATATCAGTATCTCGATCCGGCGGCTGTCACCATACCCGCAGCGGCCAACACGCCGTATGGTAACTGCCCGCGCAATGTTGCCCGCGCCCCCAACTACAACGACCTCGATCTTGGCGTGCACAAGCGCTTTTCCCTGGGCTTTGAGAAGGTTGGTCTCGAGTTCCGGGCCGAGGCCTTCGACGTCTTCAATCATGCCAACGCACAGGCTCCCGACAGCGTCGCAACCGACCCCGGCTACGGTGTCATCACTTCTTACTTTCCCAGCCGCGAACTGCAATTGGCTCTGAAGCTGGTTTTCTGATGTGGCGGTTGACTCCAGCCTATGTGTTTGAAACTGGTTGCCCGGTGCCTCAGGTTTCGATTCCGGGATCTGGGGCACCGGACGTTGGACTGACGAAGGGTCTGGTGCGGTATGGGCGCTTGCCCTCACACATCAGTTCGCTTTGTCTCGCAAGAGACCCATGATGGCGGTTGGCTCTTGCGGCCTTCGGAGTGGGTATAATGCCTTTGCTCTGCCGATGACGCCGGTGGGGGTTGCACCGATCTCGCCGGAAGAGACCACGATGCGGAAGCCGGTAACACTGGTGTCGGCTTTCGTGCCTGCGCAGGGTCAAATGGCATGCGTATTCGATTTTCAAACGGTGCGATCCGAACTCGAAATTCTCAGGGGGAAAGGAACAAGCAAGATGAAGGTGACATGCAGCGGTTGGGTCAGAGCCTTCGCCTTATTGGGAATCATAGCAACTTCTATTTCAAGCAAGTCCGCAAACGCGCAGCAGGAAGTGAGCGCCTTTGCCGCCGCTCCGAGTTTCAACCTCACAACTGGCATTGCTACCGACAGCACAGGGAACGTCTATGTTACAAACTATCACAACACCGTCCTCAAGATAACACCTGTGCGGGTAGTCATGACGTTGGCAGGCACGCCGGATATGAGGGCGCACGCCGACGGCATTGGCTCCGCGGCGAGTTTTATATACCCGATCAGCATCGCCACCGATAGCGCCGCCAACATTTACGTGACAGACAAGATCAGCAACACAGTCCGCAAGATCACTCCGGCAGGGATTGTAACGACGTTTGTTGGCAACGCAGGCGTGGCGGGTAGCGCAGATGGAATTGGCACGGATGCGAGTTTCAATAGCCCCGTCGGCGTTGCCGCCGACAATACAGGCAACTTATATATTGCGGACTATGGCAACGACACTATCCGTAAAGTTGCTCCGAACGGCGCAGTGACGACTTTAGCCGGCACGGCAGGAGTGGCTGGTAACAGAGATGGAATTGGCGCGAACGCGAGTTTCACTCTCCCCTACGGCATTGCAACCGACAGCTCGGGAAACGTCTTCGTGGCGGAGATGTCTAGCCAGACAGTCCGCAAGATAACGCCGGCAGGGGTGGTGACGACATTGGCTGGGAAGGCAGGTGTGGCAGGCCACGCTGATGGAACTGGCGCGGATGCGAGTTTCTATTTACCCCACGGAGTTGCCGCCGACAAAGCAGGCAACGTCTACGTCGCGGGCTTCGCCAATGACACGCTCCGCAAGATCACGCCATCTGGGGTGGTGACGACAATCGCTGGAAAGGCAGGCGAAAGTGCTGAATACGACGGCATTGGCGGGCGGCGAGATTCTCCCAACCCATGGCTGTCGCCACTGACAGCAAGGGCGATGTGTTCGTGCTTGAAGCAGACAACATTCGCGAGGTCACCCCCAGTGGCGCAGTGACCACAATTGCTGGCCCGGTCTTCGGACCGTGGCATTTCCAAGACCAGTTCTGTGAATGGGATGTTCCGCCCGACAATAGTGGAACAGCAAGATCGGGAACTAGAAAATGCTCTCTAAATGTTGGAACAAAATACTGCTCATCGTCGATTGAAGTTACCAGTGCCAACCCAGGCAACACCAAGCCAAAGCTGAGTCTGGTTTACGATAGCGCGCTCAATGTCTCCGAGGTCGATACAAAGTTCAAGCTTGAACGGGCCCAAGGAGAAGGGGTAGTCATGAAGGACGATCCGAAAGGCGGAGACCCTCCCCCCATTCCTGGCTTCATTACGTCGTCAGAATCACGGTATCGAGCACCAGTTCATGCAAGTAGCCCGGAGGCGGGCGCCGCTTTGACTGTTCACAAATGTCTGGGCTAGTGTCCAGGAGGCCTGCCCGACCCTCTGCGCCGGCGATATGGCTCGCATGAAGCAGCGGAAGATGACTCGGTCGCACATCTCGAAAGCGGCCGTGCCCAGTCGTTCTAACGGAGCCAAGGGGGCGGAGGTTCCATTCCTCTCTGTAAGGAGGTTCCTTCATGCGCATTCGAGCCGGACAAGACCAATCGGCGCGCGGGCGTGGTGTCCGCGCGCGATCCCTATTGCTTGCGCGCCAGCGCGCCCAGCGGATAGTTGAGGGTAAGCTCGGGGTGCGATAAGAGTATTTGAAACTGTGCGGCGGCCTGGTCCGACTGGCCTGCCATGCGGTAAGCCAAGCCGCGAAGATACACCGGATAGAGCGGTGCAATCGAGAGGATTTGATAACTCGAAGGCTGGCCCGACTGGTAGCGTTGAGTAACTTCCAGAGCTTCGATGGCCTGTTCGGGCTGGCGGCGTCCGAGATCGACGGCGGCCGAGATTGCGGGCAGCCAGTAGTTATTCAGAATGGTGTCCTGAGGATATTGCCGATGGAGTTCGGCGGCCAGAGCCTCCGCCTGGCCCTGGCCGCCGGCACGGGCCATGGCCAGAGCAGCCAGAGTAAGAGTGTCTTTGGAGCGCGACAGAAGCAGCGCGTTGCCGGCCTGTTGAAGAGCCGGAGCGCGATTGCCGGCTTCGGCCTCGAAGAGAGCGCCCTGAACCAGCCACATGGCGGCGCGGTCCCGAGCCTCCAGACCGACTGCCAGCGCCGAAGCCTGATGGATCAGGCGGCGGGCTTCGGCCATTCGTCCCTGCCCCACGGCGCTCTGAGCCTCAAAGACAAGCAGAATCTCTTCGCCTTCGCCCTTGCCCCCCGAAAGCGCCACCTGGCGGCGCATTTCGGCTGAGTCGCCCTCGAGAAAGGCCAATTGGTAGGCAACGATCAGTTGGTCGATATCCTCGAGATTCTGGCTGCGCATCCGATCCATCAGCGCGTGTGCTTCGCCGCGACGGTTCAGGCAGATCAGCACTTCGGCGAGATTCGTATAGAAATAGGCTCGGCTGGCGTCGGCGCGCAAGGCGTCATTGAAGCCCTGGGCGGCTTGCTGGTAGTCGCCGAACTCGGTGTGGACCATGGCCGCATCGTTCATGGGAACCGCGTCGCGGGGAAACTCGCGATTCCACGCTTGGTAGACGACAAGGGCCTTGTCCAGCTCGGCGGTCACAAAGTGGTAGTAGCGCGACTCGATGTAATAGCGTTCGCGCAAGCTGACCCGGTCGCGCAGCGAGAAGGCCTTGCGGAAGTTTTCTTTGGCCAGATCGGGCTTCATCGAGTCGAAACAAGCTCCGCCCAGCTGGCTGTAAGCCATGGCGAACTCCGGGTCTAGTTCGATAGCGCGCAGGAAGAAGGGAATGCTGGCCGCGTCGCCCTGCGCATTGCGCATCTCCAGACCTTCGCTGTAAGACTGAAGCGCCTTCAGCGAGGAGGTGGTCACCGACTCCAGAGGCCGGCTGTATTTCTCGCGGTTGGCAAGCGATTCGCCCAGCCGGTCGCGCAGACCGGCCGCGGCGCGGTCCACGGCGTTGAGCACCTTCTCCTTGCCTTCGGCGCGTTGCTGTTCGAGCAGCAGCAGGTCGCCGCTGAGGCAATCGCTGGCGGTCAAGCCAACCACGTAGAGGCGGCCCACGTTATTGATCGATCCGGAGATCACAGCTCGCGCACCGGCCCGGCGGCAAAGTTCCAGCGCCACTTCGCCGGCGAGCGGCTCGTCGTCGGGCCGCCGCATCAGCTTGCGCAGCTCCTGGACGCGGCGCTCAGAAAGGATGTTCAAGAAGGGCGACTGCTCGAGATCGATCGTCAACGCCTCTCTAATGGTCCCGTTGAAGACCGGGTCGCCAGTCGTGTTTTCGAAATCGGCGACAACAAAAGTGTCGGCTTCGGAGAGGCGCCTGGCCCGATGCTGGCGGAACCAAAACAGCCCGGCCAGCAGGGCCGCAATCAGCACCGCGGCGAGCGCGACAGTCAGCCAGCGGCGGGAGCGGCGGGGAGTGGGCGGCGGTTCGAGTTCGGGCAGTGGAGCGACATGGAGCGGTTCTGGGGCGGGTTCCGGAGACTGAGCGATGCGGTGCGAGAAGAGGGGAGCGTAACCGCCTTTCGGAACCTCGATGAGCAGCTCGTCGGTTGCGCCTTCCGAGTCGTAAAAGTCGCTGAGCGCCGTGCGCAACCGCGCGGCCTGCACGCGAACAATGGCGTCGAGGCGGGGATCGAATGACGGCTTGCGGCCGAAGGCCTCGACGGCGATGACCGATTCCTTCAACTGATCGCTATTACCGTCGAGCGCCGACTCGACGATGAACCGCAGAAACTCCCTCAGCCCCTCGGACTTGAGGAAGCGCTGGGATTCCAGGACGCGCTGGAGTTCGGCCTCCACCGCTTGCCGGGACACGGCGGCGGTCGAAGCATCGGTCATTGCTTCTTGCATTTCCGTGCGATTCCCGTTGGAAAGATAAGTCTAGCACGGGTTTGGAGCGCTGAAACCCAAGATTTACGGGCCTGTAAACGATTGAAAACACGGCACTCGTAACCGTTAGTTACCCACCAGTAACTTGTGGCCGCACAAGTCATCGCGGAGACTGCGATCAGATTTCGACGCAAGGATTGATCGAGGCGGACGATGCGGTTGACAGCAGGAAAACTCGTTTTGCTGGGAATAGCGATTGCAGGCGCAGGCGCCCGTTCGTTGAGCTACGGCCAGCCGCGGCAGGCGTTCGGGGCAGCTTCTCACCCCCAGGTCGAGCAGGCGATGTTGCAACTGCGGTCTGGCAGCTTCCAGGCGGGATTTCTGCCGGACAAGGCCTTCCTGCCCATCAGAGGGCATGCATTGACGGTGGAGTTCGTGGGTACGCCCGGTGTTTTGCCCACAGCTCTTGCCGACCCCGGTACGCCGGTCAGCGCGGCGCGTCGAGCGCTCTACGAGGATCTGTGGCCAGGTGTGAGCCTGTCGTTCACGCTCAGTCCAAAAGGCGTTTGCGAGGCAACGTACACGCTGGCACCGGGGGCGGATGTGACGCGAATCCGGCTCCGCTACCACGTTCCAGCACGCATTCTGAGTGACGGCACGCTCCGGTTCCGCTTTTCCTCGGGACAGGCGAGCGAGTCATCGCCCGAAGCGTGGCAGGTAATTGGAGACAGGCGGAAGGTGGTTGCGGTCTCGTTTGCGATCTCCAACGGGGAGGTCGGATTCAACGTTGGCGACTACGACCACAGTATTCCGCTGATTATCGATCCGGCTTACAGGATGGCAGAGGCGCGGGTGAGCAGATTCGGGTTCCTGCCAGGAGTCGAGCCGCAGGTTGTTCAACTCAGTCCCGCTTGGTGTTCGGGTGCCGGGATTGAACCGAGGTTGGTTCCGGCCGGGCAAACGGTCGTGCATTCCGGCCATAGCTGCAAAGAGCGGCCGCAAAGACAGCACGGGGCTGCGCTACAGGTTCGACGAACCCCCAATCGACAACCAATGGCATTTGAGGCCTATTCATGAGCAGCCAGAGAAGGGCTTTCCGGAGGAATATGCAAATCGAGAATGGAACGACACGGAAGTTGCGGCTGTCTTGGGCGGCGCACGTTCTGATTGCGTCCGCGGCAGTGGTTCTGTCTGGCTGTGGGGGAGGCTTCGCGCTGAATTCCGGCTCCTCGTCTCAACCGGCGATTGCGATCTCTCCGTCTTCCGGCACCCCCGGCCAAAGCCTGTCCATCTCCATCAGCGGCAACTCGGTGCATTTTGGGCAGGGAACCACAGTGGCCAGCTTCGGCGCCGGGATTGCGGTTGGCGGCGGGACTTCGGGAGTCGCGGGAACGGTGACCGTATCCGGCACGACAACCGCAACCGCGCAGATCGCAATTGGCACAAGCGCGACTCCGGGCGTACGCGACGTGGTGGTGACCACGGGCAGCGAAACGATATTACTGGCCAAAGGATTCAGCGTTCTGGACGTGCCGGTGGCCAACGCGGGTACTCCGCAGACTGTGAACATTGGAGCCACGGTGCAACTGGACGGATCGGCATCGACCGATCCCGGCGGGTTGACGCTGACGTATGCATGGACGCTGGCTTCAAAGCCCGAGGGCAGCGCAGCGGTTCTGAGCAGCGCGACGGCGGCCAAGCCGACCTTCGTGGCCGACAAGCCGGGCAGCTACAAGGCGCAACTGATTGTCTCCAACGGCTCGCAAAGCTCGGCGGCGGCCTCAGTCACCATCACCAGCCTTGATGTTCCGGTCGCCAACGCGGGCACGCCGCAGACGGTCAACGCCGGGGCGACGGCGCAACTGGACGGATCGGCATCGACAGATCCCGGCGGGTTGACGCTGACGTATGCATGGACGCTGGCTTCCTCGCCCGCGGGCAGCGCAGCGGCTCTGAGCAGCGCGACCGCAGCCAAGCCGACCTTCGTGGCCGACAAGCCGGGCAGCTACAAGGCGCAACTGATTGTCTCCAACGGCTCGCAAAGCTCGGCGGCGGCCTCAGTCACCATCACCAGCCTTGATGTTCCGGTCGCCAACGCGGGCACGCCGCAGACGGTCAACGCCGGCGCCACGGCGCAACTGGACGGATCGGCATCGACCGATCCCGGCGGATTGACGCTGACCTACGCATGGACGCTGGTTTCCTCGCCCGCGGGCAGCGCAGCGGCTCTGAGCAGCGCGACCGCGGCCAAGCCGACCTTCGTGGCCGACAAGCCGGGCAGCTACAAGGCGCAACTGATTGTCTCCAACGGCTCGCAAAGCTCGGCGGCGGCCTCAGTCACCATCACCAGCCTTGATGTTCCGGTCGCCAACGCGGGCACGCCGCAGACGGTCAACGCCGGCGCCACGGCGCAACTGGACGGATCGGCATCGACCGATCCCGGCGGGTTGACGCTGACGTATGCATGGACGCTGGCTTCAAAGCCCGAGGGCAGCGCAGCGGCTCTGAGCAGCGCGACCGCAGCCAAGCCGACCTTCGTGGCCGACAAGCCGGGCAGCTACAAGGCGCAACTGATTGTCTCCAACGGCTCGCAAAGCTCGGCGGCGGCCTCAGTCACCATCACCAGCCTTGATGTTCCGGTCGCCAACGCGGGCACGCCGCAGACGGTCAACGCCGGCGCCACGGCGCAACTGGACGGATCGGCATCGACCGATCCCGGCGGATTGACGCTGACCTACGCATGGACGCTGGTTTCCACGCCCGCGGGCAGTGCGGCGGCGTTGAGCAGCGCGACAGCCGCCAAGCCGACCTTCGTGGCCGACAAGCCGGGCAGCTACAAAGCGCAACTGATTGTCTCCAACGGCTCGCAAAGCTCGGCGGCGGCCTCAGTCACCATCACCTCTCAGGATGTGCCTCAGGCCAACGCGGGCACGCCGCAGACGGTCAACGCCGGAGCGACGGCGCAACTGGACGGATCGGCATCGACAGATCCCGGCGGGTTGACGCTGACCTACGCATGGACGCTGGTTTCCTCGCCCGCGGGCAGCGCAGCGGCTCTGAGCAGCGCGACCGCAGCCAAGCCGACCTTCGTGGCCGACAAGCTGGGAAGCTACAAGGCGCAACTGATCGTCTCTAACGGCTCGCAAAGTTCGGCGGCGGCCACCGTCACCATCACCAGCCAGAATGCGGTCCCGCTGGCGAATGCGGGCGCTGATCAGAACGTGACGCTTCCTTACGGACAGACGGCGGTTTCGGTCTCGCTCGACGGCAGCGCCTCGTCCTCGCCCAATGGCAGCATCGCTTCATATACATGGGCAGGCACGCCCACGCCCGGCGCCACCGCCAAGCCAACGCTTTCGCTCTCTTCCGGCAGCTACACCTTTACACTGACCATTACCGACAGCAACGGAGTAATAAGCGCACCGGTTTCCACGCATGTGACGGTGGTCAAGGAGACAGTGCATCCGCCGGTGATCAGCATTACCACGGCTGCGCCCTACGCGGCCACCGCGGGCAGCGGCACGGCGCTGAACATCGCGCTGAATGCCACCAGCCCCGACGGCAGGGCGGTCACTCTGACCGCCGGTCCATCGATCGCCAACACCACCTTCAACGTCACGCCGGGAACGACGGCTGCTGGAACCTACGGCTTCACGCCGGCTTATGGACAGCAGGGCTATTATCTGGTCGGCTTTACCGCGCGCGACAGCTACGGGCTGACCGCAACATCCGTCGTTCAGGTCGGCGTTGCGGCCACCAACCGGCCTCCGGTGCTCACGATGCAGAGCACGGCGACGGTAGCCGAAGGCGCAACGCTGGCGATTCCCGTCGCGGCCACCGATCCAGACGGCGACGCGGTGACTCTCTCGGCGACCGGGCTACCGCTGCACGCCATTCTGGTTCAGTCCGCGGGGGCCATCACCTTCTCGCCGGTCAAGGGGCAGGCGCAATCCACTCCTTACCTGGTCACTGTCGCGGCTTCCGACGGCCAACTTACGGCCAGCGCGCAGGTGGCCATCACCGTAACGGCGGGCAGCGGCAGCAGCGAAGGCGGCAGCGGCACGCAACTGACGCTCAATGTGAATCCCATCAACAGCCCGTCATTCCTCGCCATGCAGCATGTAACCGGAACGGTGAACGGCGCGGGAACTTCGCAGCAGGCGCAAAGCTCGGCGTTGATCACCGGCATGAGCCCGGCAAGCGGGCAGCAGGGCGCCGAGCAGACGGTTTCGCTTACCGGCGACACAACCTATCTGACGCACTTTTCAAGCGGGCAAAGCGTGGCCAGCTTCGGCAGCGGCATCACCGTGAACTCACTTACGGTGACCGACGCAACGCACGCCACGGCTTCCATTGCGATCGATCCCTTGGCGGCCACCGGCGCTCACGCAGTGAGTATCGTCACCGGCGCCGAGACGGCCGTCTCGGTGAACGCCTTCTATGTGCTTACTGGCGTGAGCACAGTCAGCGGCAAACTGGTCGATGCGTCCAGCTCGCAGGCCATCGCCGGAGCCACGGTTCTGATTCAGGGAACCATGCTTTCAACCACCAGCGATGCTAGCGGAGCGTTCAACCTGCAGGGCGTTCCGGCGGGCGCGCAGACCCTGATGGTCAACGCCGCCAACTACGCGCTCACAACAACTCCGGTGATGGCGAAGGCCAGCACCACGCTTAATCTGGGCACGATCAAGCTGAATCCGATGGTCTTCGACCCAACTGCCGCACCAACGGTCTCGCTGGTGAGCCTGCTGGGCAGAAACATCGGCACGGTTACCGGCGCAATTTCGCTGGCCGATGCGCGCAGCGCCATCGTAGACACGATCTCGCTGGTCGGCGGCACGGAGATGGGCGTTCTGGACTCCTATGGAAACCAGCTTAATCCCAAGGTCGCGGGGCTGGGCAAGCTGAGTTTGCAGGATAACGGCGTGAACCTCTACGCGGAGCACATGGCCGCGGGCGAATCGGTGAGCCTTATCCAACTGCTCTACCAGATGCGCTTCGCCTTCCAGTGGAGCGGCACGCCGCCTACCTATCTACAGATGCTCAACGCGCTACAGACGCTGGTCAATCAGGCCTGGGCCGATCCCTACAACCCCAACTCGGCGGTGGTGATTCTGCTCTTCAACCAGGGCACGAGCATCTCGCCCGATCCGCCCACCCTGACCGCCGACACGCGGCTCAACAAGTTCCAGGCATACATTGCCCTGAGCGGTCTGACGATGCAGATGTACAACCAGGGGAATTGAGCGATGAAAAGCAGAGGTTTCTTGAGCATGGAGGACGGCATGAAGGCAGCGAAATCGATGAGGATGCTTCTGGTTGTTGGCGCTCTGGCGTGTGCCAGCCTGGGCGCGGCAAGCGCCGGCGCGCAGAGTGTGGCCGGTTCCTACAGCACGGCGTGGCAGCAGCTATCCACGCTTCTGGGAAGCACGCCGACCAAGGTCAACTCCACGTCGGTAGACAACAACCCCACACAACTGCCTTCTCTTGAGACCCTGCTCAAGCAGTACTACACCGATCATTCTGAGACGGCGCTGGCGAATATCAATACGCTGCTGAAGAACAGTTTTCCCAGCCAGGTTTTACCCGCCGCGACCGAGGTCGCCTTCGGCGATCTCGTGAAACTATCGCAGAGCGATCCAACGGTTGCGCAGGAACTGACCAACATCAGCGTTCCCACTCCGTCCAGCAAACAAGGCCAGACGACCGCGAATCTGTGGTCGACGATGGATATTCAGAAAGGGCCGGTGTGGGACTTCAGCTTTGCCAACACGCAGTCCTTTCTGGGCATTGCGCCCACCACCGCCAGCTACTCGATCAACATCATCGAGCAGTCGTTTGCGCCCAGCCCGCCGCACATCGCCAAGGTGGTGGAGAGTACCGAGAATTTGGGCAATGTCAGCGGCGGCTCGCTGGTGATTCCCACTGCAAAGGTCATTTTCTCGCCTACGGCGATGGACAAACTGAATCAGAACGATCCCTCGGTACGCTACTTCTATCGCTTGTGGAAGTATGGAAATCCCAATACGAATAAGTTGAGTCCCATCAACCCCAAGGCCTCGACCAAGGGAAGCTACGATCTGACGTTGATCGAGTCGGGCACGCTAGGAGGAATCGGCGTCACCGACCCCAAACCGGAAACCGATGACAGCGGCAATCCTAAAAACTCGGGCAACTATCAGTTCGTCGTGCCCGTTCCCAACCCTGGATTGAACCAGTTTCGCATCGATTGCGTTCGCATCATGGGCAACGGCAGCGTCCTCGCCGACATCCTCACTGACAACCCACAGGATCTGAACAGTCTAACTCCGTGGTTCACGGGAGCGCTGGACAAGGTTGCGACGGTCGATCCGGCCAACGGGTTGGGTGAGACGTTCACCAATCCGGCGCTGGGCTTTCTCAACGGCTATAACGCACAATTCGAGGTAGGCGAACTCTCTGACATCGGCTCGGTTTACATCAGCGGTCAGGCCAGCGGGCTGAGCCAGTTCGGGCGCATCGATCTGGCCGCCGATCCGATCGACAACTCGAAGATCTACATGAGCATTCCCAGCTTCCATCCTTCGGGCATGCCGGCCCAAGGCAGCGGCGTAGTCTTCCGCTACGACGGCAAGAATGGGCAAATCGCCAGCGTGAGTTACCAGCCTGGATTCATGACACCGGGAGAGGCGGGACTGGCGCTGGGCGAGAACCACAGCCTGTACACCGACAACAGCGCCTCGGACGGCCAATTTGGCGGAAGGCTCTTCCGCTTGACCGCGTTTCTGGAGCCCACCGACACGGCCTATGCGCCGTCCTATCCCATTCCACCGTATTCGGACGGAGCTAAGCACCCCACCGACGCGCTCCCGGCGCGCTCCCTTGTGGGTTCGGTGAACTACTACTCGCAACTTCTGGGTTCGGCCAACCCGGTCTCTACGCAACAGATCGTTCTCGGCAAGAACGAGGGCGACGCCGTGGGACAGCCACTCTACGTCGCCGACGCCGCGACCAACACCATCAAGAAGGTTGCCGTGCAACGCGGCGAACTGAGCAACTGGGATCCATCGCACACAGTCGGCCAGCCGTGGGCCTCAACCGACACCAGCGGAAATACGCCGCCCGCCGCCAGCGATCAGCTTGGCTTTACGAGTACAACCGATATGGCCTTCAGCGGCGACTACAGCACGCTCTACATCACGCAGGGCAGCTACGTAGTCAGGACGCAAGGCGGCGTGAACAAGTCGTCGTCGATCACCACCGGCGGAACGCTCTTTACCAACGCCACCGGCGTGACCACCTGCCATGACGCTGGCCAGGAGTATCTGTTTATCGCCGACGGCGCCGCGGGCAGTATTCTGCGCATTCCGGTCAGCGATATTCCTATCGCGGTGCCCAGCGATCCCCAGCAGCTGAATCTGATGATGCAGAAATACACCTTCCTCACTGGCTTGAATAGCCCCGGCCAGTTGCGCGTTACCGACGACAGCCGCGGCATGGTCATGGTAGATAACGACAGCCTCTACTACCAGCACTTCGGCTTCAGCGGCACAGCGGTGGATACGCAGGGCAACCCTTTGAGCGGAGCCACCGTAACCGCCGATACGACCAGCGGCTCGATCAGCACCAAGACCGACAGCTCGGGATACTACTTTTTGGCGGCCGACACCACGCAGCCCACGCTCACGATTCACATCAACCACCCGTCGCGCAGCTATACGGTGCTTGTGACCAACACCGGCCGCTGCTATTCGAACTTCCCCGGAAAGCCGCAACCGTGTGTGGACATTATCTCTCCCGCCAATGGCGCGGAGCTCAGTGCGTCTTCGGTAACAGTGAGCGGAAGCATCTTCCCGTCTTCGGTGGACTTTACCGCGAGCGGCGGGAACTTGCTGGTCAACGGAACCGATTCCTACCCGCTGACCTTCACCGGCACCCACAACGACTTCACGGTGAGCGGCGTGAATTTGACCGATGGCGACAACACGCTCACGGTCTTCACGAATGCCACAAGCGGCTTCCAGGCCGGCGGATCGCTGCCCACCAAAGTGACCGTGACCGGTGGCGCGATCGCAACACAGGCCTACAGCGGAGTGGTTACCGACAGCAATGACATCGCGCAACCGGGCAAGACCGTGAATATCTCGGTCAACGGCGTGCAGGCGGCGAGCACGACCACCAACGGCTGCGGTTACTACAACGCCACCGGCCTGCCCCTTGGACCGGTTACAACGCAGGTCGTGCAGTAAGCAAACAAAGCGGCGCGCCGGAGGGCGGCAATGGAGAAGATCGAGATGAATGGCCTGAATCAGGGATTGTCGAAACTGGCCCGTACCTTCGCCCTTCTGGGCCTGGCGCTCACCGTATGCACAGCCGGGCGCGCTGGTGCGCAGATCACCGTCACCGCAACCGGTCCCTCCGGTTCGCAGAGCCAGACCGTGGCCGGAACCGGCGGCGCATTCGACCTGAGCCTGCCGCTGGCCGGCAACGCCATCAACACCATTACTGTGACGGCGGTCGACAGCTCCGGCGACCGCGCCACACAGGACGTGAAGGTCACCCAGCTCTCGCTCGATCGGGTGGTGGTTTCGCAGGTGACCACCGAGAAGCTGACCACGCAACAGGTCAAGCAACTGGTTGCGGACGGCACCATCCAGCTCGACAACCCGGCTAACTACAACGTTTCGAACTTCAACATCGTGCTGACCATCGGTTCCAAACCCGTTCAGATCAGCGTACCCGTGGCCACGCCGATCGACAACACTCAGACCGGCTATGAAACCTACAAGATGCCCGGCGGAGAAGGCGGGGGGAGTGGAGGGCCTCAAAACCAGCCTCCGCAGATCGTGGTCTTCGATCAGCCGGTTCCGGTGACCGACCAGCTCAGCGATCCGCCGCACATTCCGGGCGTGATCATCATCGAAGGCAGCATAAAGACCCTGAAAGAGTTCTACACCGTTCGCCTGCTGCTGATGAACACTTCCAGCATCTTCACCCTGCAGAATGTCACCGCCAGCATCACCTTCCCCGATGGCGGGTTGACGGCCATCGCGCCAGACACCGGCGTTAACACCTTCGGCGACATCGTTCCCGGCAGCGCAGGCCAGCCCGGGCAGGCCGAACAGCAGTTCATCATCCGCGGCGACGCGATCGGCGTCAAGCACGTGCAGGTCAGTTTCGGTGGAACGATTGCAGGACCGGGCATCGGAACGCCGGTGCCCTTCAACGGCTCGGCCATGAGCAGCGTGACCGTTGACGGGCCGCCGACCTTTCAGGTTGAAGTGCTGCAACCATATACCGTCAATGCTGGAGTGCCCTACGATCTTCAGGTCAACATTACCAACACCGGCCAGACCGATGCGCTCTACGCCAGCCTGAGCCTGGGCGTCGGAGCCGCGGGCAATTTGGTGGATTGCGAGGGCGCCGGTTCGCCCTCCTGTGCACAGGCAGGGGGCCCGGAAACGCGAACGCTGGGCGACATTGCGGCCGGCCAGACCGTCAGCGCCACCTTTACCATCGATCCGTTGGTCAGCGGCGCGGTCAGTTCGTGTTTTGGCGTCTCCGATCAGAACATCTCTCTGCAAGTTCTGGTTGGAGCCAATGGCTGCCTGGCCGGAACGCTGCCGCCCGCAACCGGAGCGCCCGCCGGCGTGCCCACCGTCAGTATCGTCCCAAGCGCCAACGCGCAGGGTGTGGCGATCGACTCGCCGGTAACCGCATTCTTCAGCCAGTTGATGGACACAACCACCATCACCACCGGCGCCAACGGCAGCTTCAATGTCTACGACCCATCCGGCAACATCGTCCCCGGCCAGCTCACCTTCACGACTGTGAACGGTAATACAGTTGCTATCTGGCAAAACGGCGACACGGCCAACAACGACCGGCTGATCTCCAATGCGCAGTACTCGGTTAGCGTGACCGCCGCCGCGACTGCCACCTCCGGCTCCGCGCTCTACAACGCCTGGACCAGCCGCTTCACCACCACCGGAACGGCGCTGGACGACACGACTCCGCCCACGCTGACCCTGACCGTGGAACCGGCGGTCGATCCATCGTATGTTCTACCCGGCCAGTTGGTGGTCATCGACGCTTACGCCTCCGATCAGGGCAGCGGCGTGGCGCGGGTCGAAATGCGCATCAAGGATCTGACCGCGGGCGACACCACGTATACGCTCATCGACCGCAAGGTCGTCTTCAGCGGCGATATGCCTCCGTTCCTATTCACAATCGATTCGTCGAAGCTCGTCGCCGGCGACAACTATCAACTGATGGGCACCGCCTATGACGTGGCCGGGAACAGTCAGAACGCCACGGTCGGGCTTTCGATTGCCTCGTCGGCTGCTCCGCCGACTATCCAGCTTCCCGCTCCGCCAGCCAACGGCGTTCTGCAGGGCATCTCTGTTTCGCTCACTCCCACGTCGGTCACCGGCGGGGTGCGATCGGTCAACTACTACCTTGACGGCGCAACGGCCTCATTCGCCACCGTCAACCTGTCGCCCTATCAGGCCAGCCTGAGCACGCTCACGCTGGCGCTGGGCGCCCACGCCATCCTCGCCGTGGCCACCGACGGACTCGGGCAGACCGGCAGCGCCACGTATACCTTCAACCTCGTAACCAACCCCAACAAGCCGCAGATCGCGCTGAGTGGAACCACCAACGGCGCGACCTACGTTGCCGGCAGCAGCTTTGCGGTCAACGGATCTGCCAGCGATCAGGTGGGCATTGCGTCGCTGATTTTCACGCTCGATGGCGGCACGGTCGCCAATGGCAGCAGCTCATTTACCGTTTCCACTAACTCACTCGGGCTGGGAAGCCACCAGATTGTCGCGCAGGCAACCAACGATCTCGGCGTCAGCAGCACGCTCACAACAAACTTCAAGGTCGTCGCTCTGCCCAACGGCCCGCCGCCCGCGGCTCCCACCGTGGCAAATGTCACCGTGCCCGCGAATGGCCAGACCACGGTCATCGGCCTCACAGCCGCCGGCGCGCGCGTCAACGTCACTAACGCAACGCGCAGCTTCACCGTCACCGTTTATGCCGATGCGAACGGTAACTATAGCGCTTCGCTTGCCGGCCAAAGCGGCGACACGCTGCAACTGGTGGCTTACGACTACACCGTTTCGCAGCAGCCCAGCACGGCCTCTACCGCTGTCGTACCCGCTCCGCCCGCGCTCGATCACATTGCGGCCACCATCACAGCCTCCACGTTTACGGCCTTGAACGAGTACCACGACATCACCGTCACCGGCTCCTACAAAGACAACAGCACCGTCAACCTGACTTCGCAATCGACCTACACTTCAAGCGACACCACCGTGGCCGCGGTCAGCCCCGGCGGAAGGGTCGTGGCGTTGAAAAGCGGCAGCGTCGTAATTACCGTCTCTAGCCTCGGCCAGCAAACCACCGTTCCGGTGACTGTCAACATCGTGACTATCGCTTCAATCACCGCCGTCCCAACCAGCATCGATCTCACTGCGATCACGCAGACAAAGGCGCTCAGCGTCACCGGCCACTTCAGCGACGGCTCCGCAAGCAAGCTTGCCAGCGGCGTCTCCTTCGCTTCCAGCGACGTCTCCATCGCCAGGGTGAACAGCTCGGGCTTGGTCTCACCGGTCACTAACGGAACAGCCCAGATCGCCGTATCCTATCCTGGCGCGCAACCGATTTCGGTCAATGTAGCCGTCAACCTTGCGGTCCTGCCGCCAACCACCAAGGTAACCTCCGTCGCCAACCCCGGCGCCAGCGTCTCCACTACCGTCACCTACCAGGTGCTCAGCGGTCTCGGCGCACTCGACCACGTCGAAATCTACTACCGGCGCAACGGTATCGGCACGTTCAACCGCTATATGGACACCGTCAATCCGCAAGGCAAATACCAGCCGCAATCCGGGGCCACGGGCGCCATGACCTTCGACTCCACGCGGCTGGGCGGAGATGGCAGCTACGAGTTCTACTCCACTGGCGTCGATACTGCGGGCAACCGTGAGCTTGCGCATAGTACCGCGGATCAGGCGGCGACCTTCAACGCCGGGACTGTGTGGACGACGCTCACCGCGCCCAAGACGATCGCCGCCACGGACTCGAGTTACGACAACCAGAACATCCGTGTGCAGGGCGCAACCCTCACCATCAGCGGCACTCACTCCTTTCAGAATGTCGATCTGCTTAACGGCGCAACCCTGACCCACGCGGCAACCACGCCCACAATCGAAAGCAGCATGGTTCTGTCCGTTTGGAGTCTGGCCGTGGACAGTACCAG
>CAWCWQ010000060.1:0-10324 GCA_963799145.1 uncultured Acidobacteriaceae bacterium
GGAAAGCTGGGTGCCCCAGGTCCCGTTTTGGGGGCCTGGGAAAGCTGGATGGTTGGGCCTGGTTGGGCGGATGCGCCATCCTTGCGGCGGATTTATCCTTGCCGCGCGGGATGGAGGACAAGAGACGAGAGCGCGGGGCTAGGCCCGGCTTCAGGCTCTTCACGCTCACCTGCGGGATCGCCGGGTGCATTCCTGCCTTGGTCGTGTCGTGGGTGCCCAGGTATTGCAGCACATCGTTGATTGAATCTTCAAAGCGCGAGCCGGTCTTGTGGGTGGCTTTTACGCCCTTGGCCACAAGCTGGCAGACTTCAAAGCGGTTCATTCCCTGCGCAAGCGCGCGGTGAATCTTGTCGGAACGCATGACGAACTCCGGTCAATCGATTGCAGGTTGATTGCTGCGTGGGGTGCGGAGCTCGTCAGAAGCGGTAGAACGGCCGGAGCCGAGCAGTCTGGTCAGTTTCTGGTCTAACTCCATTGTACGCTGGAAACGGATGATGCGCCGTGGCCGCCTGCCAGCCCGGCCGCCGTGCGGGAATGCGGCTCAGGCGCTGGAACCGCTTTCGCCCAGGTGAAATCCCTGTTAACATAGAGGTCACACCTGCCCGATTTGCGGGAACCCCCGAAGAGATTGCAGCGAAAGAGGTTATACGTGGCCGACACCACCAAGATCGAAGACAAGCTGGAACGGAAGAAGCTGAAGCGCGCCGCCCGCAAGAAGGCCGCTCCCAAGGCTGAGCGCACCGGAGCGCGCGGCGAAAAGAAGAAAAAGGTCAAGAAGATGGCGCGCGGAGTCTCCAAGCGCTAATCAGACCAAGCCCGCGGGATTTCGCAACCCAGTGAACGAGGAGAAGCGCACTGGCCAGCCAACTGCTTGCCCGCAAATCGATCGACAAGCTGATCCGGGACGCGGAAGAACCCGAGCATCGGCTCAAGAAGACCCTCGGGCCGTGGTCGCTCACCGCGCTGGGCATCGGAGCGGTGATCGGCTCGGGCATCTTCACAGTCATCGGCACGGCCATCTCCGGCGAGCAGTTCGACGCGACCAGCGTGGTGAATACGCCGCTCATTCACTACGTCGTCACCCACACCGCGCTGGCCGGCCGTCCCGGCGCTGGTCCGGCGATCGCGCTTTCGCTCATCCTCGTAGCCATAGTCTGCGCGCTCACCGGCCTCTGTTATGCCGAACTCGCCTCCATGATCCCCATTGCGGGCTCGGCCTATACCTACACCTACGCCACCATGGGCGAGCTGATCGCCTGGATCATCGGCTGGGACTTGATTCTCGAGTACGCCGGCTCCAACATGACCGTCAGCGTCGGCTTTGCCGCCCACGTGGTCGACCTGCTGGACTGGTTCGGCCTGCATCCCTCGGCCCAATGGATATCCCCCGCCTATCTGCCTGAAGGCCTTCAGGATCTGGCCGGCAACTGGCTCTACCATCCTGGCTGGCACTTCGGCTTCAACATCCCCGCCTTTCTCATCGTTCTCATCCTGACAGTGATTCTGGTACGCGGCATTCGCGAGTCGGCCAGCACCAACAACATGATGGTCAGCATCAAGCTCATCGCCATCCTCATCTTCGTCTTCGCCGTCATCGGCTTCATCCATCCCGGCAACTGGCATCCCTTCATGCCCAACGGCTGGTCAGGCGTGCTCACCGGCGGGTCGATCATTTTCTTTACCTACATCGGCTTCGACTCCGTCTCCACCGCCGCCGAGGAGTGCCGCAACCCCCAGCGCGATCTGCCCATCGGCATTATCGCCACGCTGGTTGTCTGCACCACGCTCTATGTGGCCGTGGCCGTCTGCCTAACCGGCCTGGTGCCATGGCAGTCCATGGTGGGCGACGCCGCTCCCGTGGTCAACGCCCTCAAAAAGCTCTCCATCCTGCCCGGCGGCCATCCCCTCCACTGGATCAGGATGGTGGTGCTCATCGGCGCCATCATGGGCATGCTCTCGTCGATTCTGGTTTACCAGCTCGGCCAGTCGCGCGTCTGGTTCTCCATGTCCCGCGACGGCCTGCTGCCCAAGGTCTTCAGCAATGTGCACCCCGTCTTCCGCACTCCGGCCTTCTCCACCTGGGTGGCCGGGTTCGTGGTGGCCATCCCTTCCGGCCTCTTCGACATCGGCACGCTGGCCGATCTTTCCAACATCGGAACCCTCTTCGCCTTCGTGCTGGTCTCGGTCGGCGTCATCGTGCTGCGCTACCGCGAGCCGGAGCGCCGCCGCGGCTTCCGCGTTCCCTTCGGCCCCATCATTCCGGCGCTCAGCGTGATCTTCTGCTTCCTGCTCATGGCCGGATTGCCCATCATCACCTGGATGCGCTTCCTCATCTGGCTCGCCATCGGCCTGGCAATCTACTTCCTCTACAGCCGCCACCGGTCGGAGTTCGCCAAGCAAAAGTAAATTAAGTGCTGTCGTCCTGAGCGAGTCGAAAGACTGCCCTGCGCGGAGCCGGCCTGGGCCACCCCCGCGCTGGATTGCTTTATGAGGGACAGCGAGGTATGATCGCGGATGTAACATTTTGTCATAATGCTCGTCTTCGACTCATCGACGCTGATCCTGATCGCGAAAGTCGAACTGCTGGACGCGTTTCTGAAGGACATCGGCATGGAGATCGCGATTCCGAAAGCGGTTGAGGATGAATGCTGCGGCGGAAAGAAGACGCTCGATTCACTGTTCATTCGCAAGGCTCTGGACGAGTCCAGAATCAAGGTGAGGAGCGTAAGGAACAGAAGGCTGGTCGCGAAGCTGGCAGAGGACTTCAGCATGGGCAGGGGCGAATCCGAAGCTATTGCCCTGGCACTGCAAGAAGGGGCGCTGCTGGTGGGCATCGACGACAAGAACGGAATCAATGCCTGCAAACTGGCTGGAATTCCGTTCACCACGGCCGTGGGCATTCTTGTGCGAAGCCGTCAGACGGGCTTGATCGACCGCGGCGACGCATTCATCAAACTCTTGGCGCTCGCCGAGTACGGATGGTATAGAGACGCGATTCTAGAAGATGCCAAACTGCGACCGGAGGAACAACCATGACCAAAACGATGAGCATCCGGATGGACCAGGACAACTTTGAATTCCTTTCCGCGATGACGACGGAAGAGCAGAGCGATTTGTCGAAGGCTGTGCGCGATCTGGTGACACGAGGCAGAATCCTGCTTGCCGTGGAGAAGTACAGGAAGGGCGAAGCCTCCCTGGGCAAAGCTGCCGAAGTGGCTGGACTGCCCGTGGGGCAGATGATCACGCTGCTTGGGGAATTCGGAGTGCGGAGCAGGATCGACCAGGAAGACTATCGCCAATGCCTGGCGAACCTGGCCAAAGTATGGTGATGTGCCCTCCACTCGGGGAACGCGGACGCAACTTCCACCCCTGCGGCGATTTCTCTCATGGGTTTCACTATCCTCATTGTGCTCCGGCGGGGGATAGTCTTGTGCAAGGGGCAGCGGAAGGGGTGTAGTTTCCCAGGTCCCAAAAGCGGAACATGGGGCACACGGCCAGGCGAGTGCCGAAGAGGAAATGTGCATGACGTTTCAGGTCGCAATGGTTGGAAGCGACGGAATCATTGCCGGGAGCGACCGCAAGATAGGGGTTCGCGATACTCACCGTGGAGAATCGCTCAATGACGCCGGGTCTTGGCAGTTTTCAAGCGCAACCAAAATCCTCACGAGCGCGGACCAAGAGGTAATTTGTTTATTTGCCGGAACACCCGCTTCTAAATCTCTTGCGCGATCGATCTGCAGGGAAGCTGACCTGAATTTGAGCGATACCGAATGGGAAGAACGCCTAGACCAACTGGCCACTTCTCGAGGAGGATTCAATGCGCATGGAGATGAAGCGATTGTCATTCGCAAGAGAATACTGAGCAAATTCGTCCACGTTATTCCTGGTCAAACCGGAAGTGCCCATGAAAATGAGGGCTTTCTTTGCGCTGGCACCCGGCTCACTTCCCGGTATCTTCCCCATCGGTTCTACAAGCGTTTGCCGGTCTCTGCATTAAGGGATTTAGTTCTGCTCACCTTGGATTCTGCGGGACGGGAGAGGCCGAGCGAAATCGGCGAAGGTTGGAATCTGCTAGAAATCACTTCTTCTGGCGTCATCCCGACCGAGTACTCCCAAGAGGATGAGCGAATAGCGGCTGTTCGCGAAAGATTTGATAAGGCAGCTAAATCTGCAATCTACCCTTTCGATTCCTAGATTCTTTTGGTGGGATCGGTAGGGCCAGACTTCATCGGGGAGCGACGGCCAACGCGTTCATTTTGAAACGGTGTGCTCTGCCACCCATTTGCTCGCGCGGGCCTGTGCCTGCGATAGATCCGCAGCCGTCAGGTGGGAGGCTGCCTGGTCACGCCATTTGTGGCGTCTTCTTGGAGGGCCTCTTTGGTTCCATGAGCAGCAGCAAGGTTCAACCAGTAATATGCTTCTAAATAGCTCTGTGGCAGGCCCTGCCCATTGTAGTAAAGAACCCCCAGGCTGAACTGTGCCTGTTCATCGCCCTGCTCGCCTGCTCTGCGGAACCAAACAGCCGCCTGCTCGTCGTCCTGTGTTATACCCATGCCTTTGTCAAAGAGAACGCCCAGGTTCGTCTGCGCAATCGCGTTACCTTGATCAGCAGCCCTGCGAAACCAGAAAGCCGCCTGAGTAAAGTCCTGGGGTACGCCCTGGCCGTCGTGAAATAGGCAAGCAAGGCTGTTCTGCGCCAGTGCGTTCCCTTGCTCCGCCGCTTTGCGGAGCCAGTCAGCGGCCTGCGCGTAATCTTGGGCAGGCCTTTTCCATCGCGGTAGAGGACTCCAAGGGCGTTCTGTGCATCTGCATCCCCCTGCTCTGCCCCCTTGCGATACCATTGAGCCGCTTGGGAATAGTCTTGCGGCGCACCGTCGCCGTGTTCGTAGGTCGCAGCAAATGCGAATTGGGCTCTCGCGTCGCCTGCCTGCGCTTTGGCCTGCAAGGTCGTGCCTGCATCCGCAATTGGGCTGGAGTTTGGCTGCGGCGGCTGCAATGAACTTTGCCGTTGATCCGAAAGGCCGCCACCATTCACCCACTTTGCCGCGTCCTCGATAACTGCATGAGCAGGGTGGTGGCCTCTGCCTCCGAGCGGAATTCCGTAAAGAGTGTTGTATATCCCTTTCTGTTGGAAGGTCTGAACTACTTCAAAGGTTCCATCACTTCGCCGACTCTCCACCACGAGCGTGAAAATCCCGTACTCGAACGAATAAGGGACCGCTGTAGAGCTTGTTGAGGTCGTCTGCTCAGTGCCATTGACATACGAAACATTGCCGTCCTGATCTGTGATCGTCCCATGAACCGGCGTGGCTTGCGTGGAAGTCTGATTTACTATCCGAGTCCCGTTATAAGCGTCTGGGGTGATGGTGATGTAGAACACGGTCGAAGCCGTGGGCGTGGGATCGACGTAGCAAGCTCCGGGATACTTCTTTTCGATCTTTTCGCGGAACCACTTTGCGTCATCGGGCGATAAACCCTCTTTGACGTTTTTCAGCTTATCCTGTGTGACCACCGTAAGAGATGTGCAGGTGGGGTTCGTCTGAGCGGATGCCCCTGCTAAGTAGATCAAGCAGATAACCGCAACCTGCGCGGCAACCAATTGCTTCGCTTTCTCCACTGTCATTACTCCTCGCACACCAGTATAAATCCGTTGTCTATTCTCTTTTTTTCATGCCGATAGTGTACGCCGGGTGCCCCGCATCTCGAATTTGAGATGTGGGAGACGAGGAACCTCGACTTTCCGTGTTCGCTTCCGGTCTTCGCGAAGTGAGGAGTGGGCTTCAGCGTCTCTTCGCCAGCAGGCAAAGCGCCCCCCGCGTCGCAAGCGCCCTGTCGAATGTAACCGGCACGCCGCCTGCCGCTTGCGCAATGGCCAGCAACCAGGCATCGGCCCACACCTTGGGCGATGCTGTTGAGCCAACCGCCATTTCGCGGAACCTCCGCTCCACATCCGCCGGCTCGGAGCAGAATGTGACCCGGTCGTCGTCATAAAACCGGTCGTAGACGCGCCACGCTTCATCGATGCTCAACGGCTTGCCATCCATGGTTGCGAGGGGGGGATTCGAACCCCCGATAGCCTCACAACTATGTCCGATTTCGAGTTGTGACCACAATATAGTGCTATCAATCGTTTGGTGGGTGGATGGCCACTTTCTGAGCTCGTTGGAATCGTCTTTTTCTTGTTGTGATCCCCTGGCCGCACCAATGGCTCAAGGGGATCTTTGAGTACACCCAACCCATTGAATAGCGGCCCCACCCAGCCCCTATTCCGCCGGCCTTCCCTCCCCAGACAAAAGGAACCCTGCCCGAAGGCGAGGTACACGGGGTTTGGATGGCGGGTCAGCTTGCGGGGGCAGACCAGATACACGGAACTTGTAACAGAAGGCCGATAGATATCTTAGAAAGGTTACGGATTGTAGGCGCCCGTTCAGGATTCCTTCCGGATCGACTTTCAGATAATCCTTAGCGGCAAGGAAAGGGTGTGCCACGCGCCGCGAGTTTGCCGGCGCTGGAAACCCGTCAAGCCCCAGCCTCCGCGCGCCTCAAGAGTCTTCGATCCAGCATCCTTGAACGTGTGGGCGGGAGTTAGGTATGCCCAACGCCATCAAGGAGAACCGATGGGCAAATCCAGGATTGGGCGCACGCTGTTCGTATTGTTCCCGACCCAGATCTCCTTTGGCCGGATGATTGCTTCGGGGCAAGCGTCTTCTGCCGGCAAACCAGCAATTGCGGGGGTCTGGCGCGGCGAGAAGGATAGCCCCCGATTGTCACCATCGTGGTTTCAGACGAAGGCAGCGGTCTGGCGGGCGCCTTCCTCTTCTACATGCTGTGCCGAAACACCGTGAACGAACCGTTTGCGGCTTCGCCCGGACTCCCGGAACCAATGCTCAATCCTGCATTGGATGGGAAAACTTTGTAGTTTCCGATCAGCCACCGGCGGGCCCATCCCCCGGGGCGCTGTCGGATTCCCCTTCCCGCTTCCATCTGACGCTCACCGGCCCGAACAAGGCGGAGTTCGTGAACGACAGTGAAAAGCAAGGTCCTTCGCTTGCGATGGTCCAGATCGAATACTGAGCGCGCCCCTGCTTCACTGACCGGTTTCACCAGGTCGCGACTTTGCGAACCGGGAAACCGCGAGCATTCCCTTCCCCGGATTCGATCAAGAACCGCCTGCGCCAGAACCAGCCAGCGGGCGTCCGCGAGCGTTGTCCCGGATGGTGGCGCCTTAACCGGGGTGAGCCCTGTGCCTCGCGCTCGCGTAGAAGCTCTTCTCGATGCTCCGGCAAGAATCCCGCCGGAGAGTTAGCCCAACTTCCGCGGCTTGAGGCCTGTACAGATTATTTTGAGTGGATTTTGGACGCGAAGCTGGGATGGCTTTGAGGAAATCCTTTGTTTCCGGCTCTGGCCCTGCAACTCTGATTCCAGATCGTCGAAAAGCTGCGTGTAGTGAAGACCTACCCTCTTGTAATCCTGTTTGAAATCTGTACGATGGCGGTGTGTATCCGCGACGCTGCTATCGGCGCAAGGATGGAGAACGGCATGCCTATTGGGCTTTGGTCGAGTGATGGATCGCGGGATGGTTTCTGCCGACAGCGTGGAGTTCCTGCGGCAGGGTGGGCGGCGCTACATCCTTGGTACGCCCAAGAGTATGCTGCGCAAGTTTGAACGGCAACTGCTGGACGGCGATTGGAGCCAGGTGCATGAAGGACTCGAGGTCAAGCTCTGCCCAGCGCCGGGCGGGGAGGAAGTGTTCATTCTTTGCCGCAGCGCGCAGCGCCAACCGAAGGAGCAAGCCATGCGCGATCGCTTCGAGCGGCGCATCGAGCAGAAGCTAAAGGCCATCGCCGAAGGGTGCGGCAAGCGCAAGCGGGATCCGCTGAAAGTAGCTCAACAGATAGGCAGACTGCTGGGGAAAAACAGCCGGGCCGCAGGCTTGTTTCAGGTGGACGTGGAAGCCGATACGAAAGGATGGGCTCATCTGCGCTGGACGAAACGCGACGAGCGGCGCGATTGGATGAAGTTATCGGAGGGATGTTATCTGCTGCGCAGTAACGTGACCGACTGGAGCGGGGAAGAAGTCTGGCGTGCTTACATCCAACCGACTGAAGCCGAGGAGGCGTTTCGACTCCACAAGAGCGACCTGGCGATGCGGCCCGTCTGGCACCGGAAAGAGCAACGCGCGCAAGCCCACATCCTGGTTTGCTTTCTGGCTTACGCGCTGTGGAAGACGCTGGGCCAGTGGTGCAAGCGCGCCGGCCTCGGCGACGAACCGCGCAAGATCTTCACCGAGCTGGAGCAAATCTCCCTGGTCGATGTCGTGCTGCCCACGCGGACCGGAATCTCCATCCGCAAGCGCTGTGTCAGCCGTCCCACTGACCATCAGGCAATCCTGCTGCAACGCCTCAGTCTGCAGATCCCCACCCGCCTCGAATTTGCAGACTTGTAGTGAAGACTTCGACATGTCCCCATTGAAAACAAAACACTTACCGTTCCAACTGCGGAAGCTGGGCTAGGCGACCCACAGCCGTTCATCCGGGCCGATGAGCGGCCACAAATCAGGGTTGCGTCGGAAGAATGGCTCGAACGTCCGCCAACGTTACCATCAGGGTCATCGGCTCGCTCGGGCTTGGATCGAATCCCAGGGCCAAATAGAAACTTTTCGCTTCCTCGGAGATCGCGTGAACCACGATGCCGCGAATTCCGATTGCGTCGGCCGCATGCGCCACGCGGCGCGCGCCATCGCGGAAAAGGGCGCGGCCGATGCCCCGCCCCTGCCAATCCCGATCCACGGCCAGGCGCGCCAGCACGGCCACCGGGATCGGGTTTGGCATATTCCGTCTGAACCGGCCAGGGGCGCTTTCCACCTTAACCACGCCAGAAGCCAGCGCATAATAGCCGACCACGCGATTGTCTTCGCAGAGGACATAGGTGCGCGAGGCGCCGCTCAACTGATTGGCGCGCGCACGACGCTTCAGCCAATCGTCAAGCGAGGTCTCTCCGGAGTGAAAATCCTCGAAATCGTGGTGGTCTGCAAGCGGCTCCGGGGGCAGAAGGCCGCTTAAGTCTCCCATGGCGCGGCCGTTTCGAGAGAGCGGCGAAGGCGGGCATTCGGGCGTGGCGGCGCATCGAGCCGAGCCAGGAACTCGGCATGGGCTTTGGCGTTGACCACAAAGACCGTGCGGTCCAAGAGCGCATCCTCAGCGGCGTGCCGGGCGGCACTGAGCACGAAATCGGTCCGGTTCTTGCCCGACAGGCGGGCTGCCCGATCGATAAGCCCGCGCAGTTCCGGCTTGATGCGAAGGTTCAGCGTTTCGCGCTTCGCATTTTCCTGTTGAGATGCAAGCATAAGAATCCCCCAGCAAGATCAGCATAGCATATCGTAATGACTGTGTCATTACGATATGCCGGAAGCGTCGCGCCGCTCACGCCCGCCCGGCAAACTCCCGCGTCTCGGTGTACACCTTCACCTTGACCCCCTCCTGAATGAAGAGGGGAACCTTGATTTCAAGGCCGGTTTCAAGGCGGGCCAGCTTGGTCACGGTGCCGCTGGTGTCGCCGCGGGCTCCTGGCTCGGTGTAGACGACCTCCAGCTCCACCTTGTCCGGCAGTTGCAGGCCGATGGGGTTTCCGTTGAACTTATCCAGCTTCACTATCGCGCCCTCCACCAGAAACTCGAGCGCATCGCCAATCATCTCCTCCCGCAAGGTGAGCGTGTCAAAGGTCTCCTGGTCCAGAAAGTAGGACCCATCCGTATCGCTATAGAGATACGAAGCCTCGACGGTCTCCAGATCCGGCTCCTTGAACTTGTCGCTGGCCTTGAAGGTCTTGTCGAAGACGGCGCGGGTGAGCAAGTTGCGCATCTTCAGGCGGACGAGTGTCTGGCCGCCGCGGGCGGTGGGGGTGGAAACCTCGGCTTCGAGGCAGTAATACGGGACATTCTCGAACTCGAAGTACATCTTGCGCTTGACGGTAATGGCGTCGATCAGTGCGGCCATGGATTCCTCAGGAAAAAGGGCTTGAAGGCGGAGAGGCGTACGGATATCTCATCCGGCTCCCCGTCAATTATAGGGGGACGGGCTCCGGCACAGAGTCTAACTCGGAAGCAGCAGTTCTAGATGGGCGGGGCCTTACCTGAAACGAGCGTAGTCATGAGGCTTGTCCATGAGTTGAAGACGATATGGGAGCAGATCGAGCGGATATCCTGGAAGAAGCGCGTGCGCGTTCCGATCGTCTCGCGGGCTCGTTGCCAAGGGGTTTCCAGGCAGTCGCAGGCGGTGTGGAAGGCGAAGGCCAATAGATTCATGGTGGCGAAGATTCGGGCTAC
>CAWCWQ010000061.1:0-17909 GCA_963799145.1 uncultured Acidobacteriaceae bacterium
GCTTCCGCAGTTGGAACGGTAAGTGTTTTGTTTTCAATGGGGACATGTCGAAGTCTTCACTACAAGTCTGCAAATTCGAGGCGGGTGGGGATCTCCAGACTGAGGCGTTGCAGCAGGATTGCCTGATGGTCAGTGGGACGGCTGACACAGCGCTTGCGGATGGAGATTCCGGTCCGCGTGGGCAGCACGGCATCGACCAGGGAGATTTGCTCCAGTTCGGTGAAGATCTTGCGCGGTTCGTCGCCGAGGCCGGCGCGCTTGCACCACTGGCCCAGCGTCTTCCACAGCGCGTAAGCCAGAAAGCAAACCAGGATGTGGGCTTGCGCGCGTTGCTCTTTCCGGTGCCAGACGGGCCGCATCGCCAGGTCGCTCTTGTGGAGTCGAAACGCCTCCTCGGCTTCAGTCGGTTGGATGTAAGCACGCCAGAGTTCTTCCCCGCTCCAGTCGGTCACGTTACTGCGCAGCAGATAACATCCCTCCGATAACTTCATCCAATCGCGCCGCTCGTAGCGATCGCGCATGGCTTGCTCCTTCGGTTGGCGCTGCGCGCTGCGGCAAAGAATGAACACTTCCTCCCCGCCCGGCGCTGGGCAGAGCTTGACCTCGAGTCCTTCATGCACCTGGCTCCAATCGCCGTCCAGCAGTTGCCGTTCAAACTTGCGCAGCATACTCTTGGGCGTACCAAGGATGTAGCGCCGCCCACCCTGCCGCAGGAACTCCACGCTGTCGGCAGAAACCATCCCGCGATCCATCACCCAGATGCGGCTGGCCTGGCCGTACTTGCTCTCCATCGCCTCGACGATCTCTTTGACCGTGGTAACATCGCTGCGATTTCCGGCAAGCACCTCATAACCCAAAGGCATCCCGCCACGGCTGACCACCAGAGCGATGCTGACCTGCTTGCAGTCCGGGCGGTGATCGCGCGAGTAGCCGCGCTGCGCCTGTGGGTTGGCCGCGGCGGCGCCTTCGAAGTAAGTGCTGGTCACGCCGTACAGCAGTAAGTCATAGTCCAGGTCGAATAACTCTCCCAAGCGCTGCTTCAGGTGCTTCTCCAGGGCCGGCTTGTGCGGCAGCAATCGATCCAGGGCGCGGTAGAGACGGTCGTCGTTGACCTTGGCGGCCGGCACGCCCAGCAGCTCCGCCAGGGCGCTGGCCTCATGCCCGTGCTCGGCCAGATGTAACTCGCTGGAGGGATCGAGTAATCTTCCCAGCACCAGCACCACCGTCATCGCACTCCACGGAATCTCTTCCCGCCCCGCCGGCAAAAGCTCCTCCAACAACTCGCTCAAGCCCAGTTGGCGCAGCAACATCAACCCCAGCCAGCCGCCGCCGAATGGGCGGCTGCGCTCCACATGAACTCCGCGCAAGTCCACCTCGACCCATTCCGGGCCGGCCTCCCGCTGAAACAGGCTGGCTTGCGGCCAAGGCTCCGGTTGCGCCGCCCGTTCGATTCCCAGCCGGCCTTGTTGATCCAGTTCCCCAAGATAGGCGGCCACGCGCTGCCGCGGTCCCCGCGCGGCGCGATAGGACTCGACCAAAGCCCAATAGGCATGCCGTTTTCCATCCTTGCGCCGATAGCAGCGTCGCGGATACACACCGCCATCGTACAGATTTCAAACAGGATTACAAGAGGGTAGGTCTTCACTACACGCAGCTTTTCGACGATCTGGAATCAGAGTTGCAGGGCCAGAGCCGGAAACAAAGGATTTCCTCAAAGCCATCCCAGCTTCGCGTCCAAAATCCACTCAAAATAATCTGTACAGGCCTCAAGCTGCGGAAGTTGGGGTAGCCGAAAAAACAAAGACGCGGCGAGGGTGGGGCACCCAGCCGATGAGCACCTCGATCACGCTCTCGCCCAATTCCGTAGTTACCGGGCAATCTTCACGCTGGAAAGAAGACGGCCGGCGAGACCGAAAACCGCTTGCTCAGTTGTTCGATGTGGGCCGCGTTCAGCTTGCGTTTTCCAGCGAGCACCTCTGAGACGACGCTTTCTCCTCCCAGGTCGGTGGCGATGTCGCGCTGCCTCAGGCCGTGGCGATCGAGAAGAAAGCGGAGAACCTCGGCAGGAGAGGCGTTGGGGAGCGGATAGTGCTCCTCTTCGTAGCGCTCGATCAGCAGGGTAAGCAGTTCTATCGCTTCCATCTGCGCCGCTGTCGGATGCGGCTCCGATGTCAGCTGGTAGAGAGCCTTTGTATAGGCCGCAAGCTGCTCTTCGGAATGAATCAGGTGCGGCGCTCCGCGCTCGATCATCTCTGCCGGGTTTGCTAAAACTGTAGCCATTCCGCCCTCTCCTTCTTGGTCGCGGCGCACCAGCGGTCGTACTCCTTGTGCGTCATGAACGACCCAATGTACACATGCCCCTGGGTCAGCTTTTCGTCGATCAGCTTGGCATAATGAACCGCTGCGATAAGCCGGTAGCGGTTGTGCCGGATATTGAAGACTACAAAACCATCCACTCCATCCGCATCGGGGAAGCTGGCTCGCAACTCCTGAAAGTCTCTCCATCGTGGCGCCTTTACGATTCGGGTCCAGGAACCGATCTCCGAAGCTGCTTCCCGGTAATCCTCACTCGCAAGTTGGAGTTGCTTGATCGTGACGATATGCACTGCCCCAGACTACTTCGCATTTTGCGAAGCGTCAAGCCAGGGCCAGCTTCCTTTAGAGTGTTGAATAAAGCGGTGGTTGAATTGAAGCGTCGTTCTACGTTGAAGGAGGTCCCGCCCGATGTGCCGGAATATCAAGATGCTCTTCAACTTCGATCCTCCCGTGACGGAGGAAGAGATTCGAGCAGCGTCGCTGCAATTTGTGAGAAAGGTCAGCGGCTTCAATAAGCCGTCGAAGGCCAATGAGAGGGCGTTCCGGGCGGCGGTGGAGGAGATTGCCGCCGCCTCGGCGCGGTTGCTCGGTGCGCTGGAAACCAATGCGCCGCCAAGAACCCGTGAGGAAGAGGCGGCGAAGGCAAAGGCGCGGAATGCGGAGAGGTTCGGCGATGGGGGGCGCGCCGCATGAAAGAGATTGTCGCAGTGATCTTTGGATTGGGCCTGGGGTGCAACGCGCTGCTCTTTGTGCCGCAGGTGCTTGCCGTCTGGCGCAAGAAGAGCGATGAGGGGATTTCGCTGATCACCTTCGGCGGCTTCAGCGTGTTGCAGGTGGTCGGGATTGTGCATGGGATATATCAGCGGGATCTGGTCGCTGATTCTGGGCATGGCGGCGAGTCTGCTGACCTGCGGGTCGGTGACGGCCTTGACGATTTACTACAGAGTCAGAAGAATGAGGGCGCACTGACCGCCTGAGATCGTCCTTTGGGTTTCACACCAGACCCACCTCCAGTACACCGCGACATTCCTACCCCAGAAACATCCCCGCAATCGAAGCCGAAATCAGGTTCGCCATCGTCCCGGCCAGCATGGCGCGCACGCCCAGCTTGGCCAGGTCGTTGCGCCGCTCGGGAACCAGCGCGCCGATGCCGCCGATCTGCATGCCGATCGAGCCCAGGTTGGCAAAGCCGCACAGCGCAAAGGTGGCGATGGTGAAGGAGCGCGGCGCCAGCGTGGCCTTCTGCGCGCCCAGCGCGATGTAGGCGATCACTTCGTTGAGCGCCATGCGCGTGCCCAGCAGGTTGCCGATGGCCCCGCAGTCGTGCCAGGGAACGCCGATCAGCCAGGCCACCGGCGCAAAGACGAAGCCGAGAATCTGCCCCAGCGAGCCGGGAACCCAGTGCATGTAGGCTCAGTCCGTGCGTCCAGCCCAGCAGGCTGTCGAGCAGCGCCACCAGCGCCAGAAAGCTGATCAGCATGATGGCCACGTTCATGGCCAGCTTGCCGCCGTCGATGGTGCCGCGGGCAATGGCGCCGATCAGGTTCTCGTCCTTGTGCAGCTCGTCCTTGGGGATGACGACCCGGCCCTCGGTGGCGGGCACTTCGGTCTCCGGCACCAGCATCTTGGCCATCAGAATGGTTCCCGGCGAGGTCATGATGACGGCGGAGAGCAGATGCTCGGCCTCCACGCCCTGCGCGATGTACATGGCCATGATGCCGCCCGAGACGTGCGCCATGCCGCTGGTCATGATGGTCATCAGCTCGCTGCGCGTGGCCTTGGAGAGGAACGGCCGGATGGTCAGCGGCGCCTCGGTCTGGCCCATGAAGATGGACGCCGCCACGTTCATGCTCTCCGCGCCGGAGATGCGCATGGTCTTGAGCATGACCCAGGCCAGCGCGCGAATGACGATCTGCATCACGCCGATGTGGTAGAGCACGGCGAAGAAGGCGGAGATGAAGATGATGGTGGGCAGCACCTGAAAGGCGAAGATGGAGCCGAGGGAGCCCGACGGCACGCCCAGCGGACCAAAGAGCGACCTTGGTTCCGGCGAAGGTGGAGGCCAGCATGGCGTTGACCACGCCGCCGGCCCAGCTCATGGCGCGCTGTCCGTAGTCGAAGCGCAGCACCAGGAAGGCGAAGGTCACCTGCAGGCCGAGTCCCCAGGCGACCGTGCGCCAGCGGATGCGCTTGCGGTCGGTCGAGCCCAGCCAGGCCGCCAGCAGCACGGCCAGAATTCCCAGCACTCCGGTGAATCGATCCAAGGCGATTACTCCTCAGAGATCAGGAGTCAGGCGTCAGGCGTCAGCGGCTAGCGGACCCACCCTAGCGGCAAGAGCAAAGACGCCGCGAGGGTGGGGCACCCAGGATTCTTCATTGCATGAGCTGAAGCAGCCGGCTCCGATCTCCGATCTCTGATCTCTGATCTCTGAAAACTACCTTACAGTATCGCGCAGATAAGCTTCCGCCGACCTTCGGTCAAAAACGCGGCTGACAAGGGGCACTTTGCCGGTCGGAGATTTGCCTATCTCGATCGCCTCGCGGAGCAACGCAAGGGGCTCGGCCAGGAGTTCTTCGCGGGTGGCATAGAGTGTGGCGATGGGTTGGCCTTCCTTGACGCGTTTGCCGCGGCGGGCGTGGAAGAGTATGCCCGCATGGGGATCGACGGGCTCGCCCGCCCTCTCGCGTCCCGCGCCCAGCCGCTGCACGGCCCAGCCGATTTTGGTGGTGTCCATCTTGTGGATAAGACCCCAGTCCCAAGCCTCCAAAACCTGCGTCGCTCCCGGCTTGTGGAAGGCGCCCGGGTCGATCGAAGACTCCCGTATCGCCGCCCTGCGCTTCGACCATCGAGAGAAATGCGCGCAGGGCGGAGCCGTCCTTGATTGCCGCCGCGGCGCGCATATAGCCAAGCCTCGGCGTTTCCGCCTTGCCTCCCAGATGGATCATCCAGCCTGCCAGGATCAACGACAGCTCGCGCAGGTCTTCGCTCTCAGCCGGTCTTTCGCCGCATAGCAACTGGACGGCCTCGGCCACCTCAATCCAGTTACCGGCGGCGCGGCCGAGGGGCTGGTCCATATCGGTGAGCAGGGCCACGGTGCGGGTTCCGGCCGCCTCCGCTGTGGCCACCATCAGAGCCGCCAGGTACTCGGCGTCCTCCAGCTCTCGCAGAAACGCGCCTGAGCCGGTCTTCACATCCAGCACCAGAGCATCGAGCCCGGCGGCGAGCTTCTTGCTCAAAATCGAGGCGCAGATCAGGCCGGGGTTTTCGACCGTGCCAGTGCGGTCCCTCAAGGCATAGAGCACACGGTCGGCGGGAACCAGGGTCGGGGTCTGGCTTACGATTGACGCACCGCAGTGGGCGAGAACTGTCTCGAATTCGGGCAAAGTGAGCGCGGTGCGGAAGCCGGGAATGGATTCTAGCTTGTCCAGCGTCCCGCCGGTGTGTCCAAGGGCTCGTCCGCTGATCATGGGCACGGCCAATCCCCAAGCGGCGGCGATGGGGGCCACCAGGAAGCTGGTCTTGTCTCCCACGCCGCCGGTCGAGTGCTTGTCGACGGCCGTCTTACCCAGGCGGGCGGGCGAGAACTTCTCGCCCGAGTCGCGCATGGCCAGCGTTAGCGCGCGGGTTTCTTGCAGCGAAAGGCCGCGCAGCCAGGCCGCCATCAGCCAGGCCGAGAGCTGCTCCAGTGGGATCGAGCTGCTTGCCGCCCCCGAGACGAGGAAGCCGATCTCGCGCGCGTCGAGTGCGCCCCCGTCGCGCTTCTTGCGGATAAGGTCGATCATGTGCAGCGGGGCAGGGGTAGTCATGGCGGCTGAGGCCTCGGAGTCTTCTGCTCAGATTATCGCAGGCGGGCGCCGGCGCGCTCAGCCTCCGCCGCAATGAAACTCTGCCGAGGGGACGTTGAAGCACTTCCGGGCTAAGGGGTACGAAGACGCTTACATCCCCTCCGGCCAGCTGCGGGTTGCTTCCAGCGATTCCCCAGTTTCGAGAAGACTTTTCAAGCTTGCCAGAATCATCGGCCAGCCGGTCGAGACGGCCTTGATGAACTTCGAATCGCTCTTCTCCATAATGTGCGTCACAGTGAGCTTGACGGCATTGCCCTTTTCTTCGATCTCGTAGGTCATGCGCGAGAAGCCCTCGGCCGTCATCTCCGGGAAGAGGTGATTCTGCCACTTCAACACCAGCCGCTTGTGCGGCTCGATCTCAAGCACCTCACCGCTGTCGGCCGCGCTTCCGTCTGGCTTCGCGATCCGCCACGCCGCGCCCGGCGTCCATTTCGACTCCTGCGTTGTTCCCATCCAGAATTGGCGGGTGAACTCGGGTTCTGTCAGCGCGCGCCACAGCTTCTCCGGCGTGGTGCGGATATACGTTACATACACAAATTCAGATTCAGCCATCGGTCTCTCCCTCCAGTTTCGCTTTGAGTTCCGCGAGGACGCGCAAACGCCCGCGCTCGAATTTGCCGATCCAGCGCTCTGCGATCTCGTGAATCGGCATCGGGTTCAGATAGTGCAACTTCTCGCGGCCCCGCCAGATGGTCACCACAAGAGTCGCGGCCTCCAGCATGTTGAGGTGTTTCGTCACCGCCTGCCGGGTCATGTCCATGTGCTGGCAGAGTTGGCCCAGGGTTTGCCCATTCTCAGTGTGCAGGCGATCGAGCAGGAGCCTGCGTTCCGGAGCCGCGAGCGCCTTGAAGACCTTGTCGAACTCCGCGTCCATTAGCGAGATAATATGCAACAAAATGGTTGCATGTCAAGCAGAGGGCTTGGCCTTGAAGAAAAAGTCGAAAAAGTACTTGACACCGTACACTGTGCGTACTACAGTATGTTAAGTACAGTATGTGAGGTACAGTATGTCAAACACGGATAGCGTCCTTGAGAACCTTCGCTTGGAACTCCGCCGCGGCTGCCTGACCCTTGCGGTTCTCGCTCAGTTGCGCCAGGAGCGCTACGGATACACGCTGCGCAAGGCTCTGGCCGAACGCGGCCTGGAGATCGATGAAAGCACCCTCTACCCGCTGTTGCGGCGTTTGGAAACCCAGGGTCTGCTGACCAGCGAATGGCGCGAGGAAGAGAAGCGCAACAAGCGGTTCTACCGCCTATCGAGCGACGGCGAAACCATCTTCAGCCAGCTGCTTGTGGAATGGCGGGCCATCAACACATCCATCGACAACATTCTGTGAGAGACAAGGAGCACGCCATGGAACTTCTGGATCGTTACCTTCAAGCCGTCAAGAAGCACCTGCCGTGGAAGCGGCAGGACGACATCGTCGCCGAACTCAGGGCCAACCTCGAATCCCAGCTCGAGGAGAAGGAAGCGGCGCTGGGCCGGCCGCTGACGAACGAAGAAGCAATGGCCTGGCTGAAGCAACTTGGGTCGCCGATTCAGATGGCCGCGCCCTACCAGACGCTGCAATACCTGATCGGGCCGGCGATCTTTCCGACCTATCGGTACGTGCTGCAACTGGCGTGCATCTGGGCCGTGGCTATCAACCTCATTGTGAGCGTGGTGAAGATTGCAGCCGAGGAAAACACCAGCCCGACAGCATTATTTGGAGCGCTCCAGCATCTGCCGTTTACGCTGCTGCTCACCGCGGCCTGGGTGACGCTGATCTTTGTGGTCATTGAGTATGCGGTTGCGCTTTCCAAAACAAAGTGGATACCGCCCGCGGCTCCCTCTGCAAGCTGGTCGCCGGCGGAGTTGCCGCCGCTTGAAAAGGGAGGAGTTGCCGGGCAGAAGCCTCGCAGCTACGCCAAGGCCATGGCGGAAGCGATCTTTGGGTTGCTGTTTCTGACTTGGTTCTTGCTGGTGCCCCAGCATCCCTATCTGCTGGTGGGGCCGGGTGCGCCCTACCTGCTGGCTTCGCCTTATCGGTTTGCGCCGGTCTGTATCCAGTTCTTCTGGTGGGTCGTCGCGCTGAACACTCTACAGTTGGCCTGGAACTTCGTGGAGCTTTTGCGCGGATCGTGGCAGCGGCCGCATCCCGTCAAGCGGCTGGCGATTCCGGTTGTGGGCTTGATTCCGCTTACGATTCTGATCGCTGCGCCGGATCATGCAATTATGCTGCTCAAGCATCCGGCTCTGGACCAGGCCCAACATGGAGGATCGCTGGCGCAGATCAACCGGGGGCTGTATGAGGGTGTGCTGATCATGTTTGCGCTCATCGCGCTGCAACTGGCATGGGAGATCGTGAGGATGAGCATGGTTATGTACCGCAAGCGTATGGCGGCGATGGGATAGCCGCGTAAACCTGCCGGCGGGAAGCGCCTCCATCCGTAACGAAGGCCCTGCCAGGCGATTGCGGCGCATTGAACGCTCTACAATTAGCCACAAGATGAATTGGAGAGAATTGGCAGAAGAAGTGACCGCCGTCGGGGTGGGCGGCGGTTCCGAACAGCCGGTAACCGGCGTGGAGTACGACTCCCGCCGCATGCGGCCGGGCTCGGTCTTTGTGGCCATGAAGGGTGGCTCGACCGACGGCAATCGTTACGTCGAGAAGGCCCTCGCCGCCGGCGCGCTGGGCATTATCACCGACTCCGCGCAGAAGTTCGACCACCTGCTAGTCTTTCAGCCCGGCCTGCCGGTGCTCGAAGTGGAAAACGGCCGCCGCGCGCTCGCCCAGGCTTCTGCGGCCTTCTTCGGCCATCCCGAACGCAAGCTCAAGGCCACAGGCATCACTGGAACCAACGGAAAGACCACCACAGCCTTCCTTCTTGAGGCGCTCCTGAATGCGGCTGCCCGCAAGACCGTGTTGGTGGGAACGATCGAGTATCATGTGGCCGGCGAGGTCAGGCCGTCGATCCACACCACGCCGGAATCGAGAGACCTCTTTGAATTGATGGCTGAGGGCGCGAGCCGGGGAGCCACCGAGTTGGTGACCGAAGTATCGAGCCACGCTCTCGACCAGGGCCGGGCGGCCGGAGTCAACTTCGACGTAGCCGTCTTCACCAACCTCACCCAAGACCATCTCGATTATCACCGGACGATGGAGAAGTACTTCGCGGCCAAGCAATTGCTCTTCGATGGCAAGGTCTATCCGGCGCCGCGGGTAGCCGTGATCAACGCGCACGATCCATACAGCGAGAGGCTGTCCTTGGCGGCGGCCAAGGCCGGGGCGGAGGTTCGCACCTATGGAATCGGCCAAGGCGGCTGGCGCGCGGCGAGCTATGCGCTCACTCCCGGCGGAGCAACGCTGGAGCTGGATACGCCAGCCGGTTCGGCAAAAGTCAATTCGCGGCTGGCCGGCGAAGTGAACATTCTCAACCTGCTGGCCGCGTTGACGGCTGCCCATGCGCGCGGCGTGCCCTTTGCGGATCTCATCGAATCCCTTCCGCGCCTCAAGCCGGTTCCGGGGCGATTTCAGTCTGTCGATGGGGGCCAACCCTTTACGGTAATTGTGGATTATGCCCACACGGACGACGCGCTGCGCAATCTGATTGCACTGGCCCGGCAGATAACGGCGCAATCCGGGGGCCGCGTGATTACGCTCTTCGGCTGCGGCGGCGATCGCGACCGCACCAAGCGGCCGAAGATGGGCCTGGCGGCAGGCGCGGGCAGCGACTTTGTGGTGGCCACCAGCGACAATCCGCGCTCCGAGGAGCCGCTGGCGATTCTGGCCGAGATCGAACCGGGGTTGAAGGCCAGCGGCGTTCGCTATACCATTGAGCCGGATCGCGCGACGGCGATTTGCATGGCGCTCAAGGCAGCCAGTACCGGGGATGTGGTTTTGCTCGCAGGAAAGGGCCACGAGAAGGAACAGATTCTAGCCGGCCGCACGATTCCCTTCGGCGATGCAGAGATTGCCCTGGCGGCTCTGGCCGAATTGGGCTATGGTAAGGGGCAATGAAGCTCACGCTTGCAGAAGCGGCGATAGGCGCGGGGGCAGTGCTGGAGGCTCCGGCGCGCCTGCCGCTTCAGGCCGGCACGCTGGTGGTGGAAGGCTATTCGATTGATTCGCGCACGGTCGCCGCGGGCGAACTGTTCTTTGCCGTGCGCGGCGAGCGGCACGACGGGCACGACTTTGTTGAAGCGGCGCTCAGGCGCGGGGCCGTTGCGGCGGTGGTGTCGCGCGCGCGGGCGGCCACGCTGCCCGATGCGGCGCTGGCCGTGCCCCTGCTCATCGCCGCGGACCCGCTGGTAGCGTTGCAGGCGCTGGCCGCGCATGTGCGCCGCCAGTGGGGCCGGCGCGTGGTGGCCGTTACCGGCTCTGCCGGCAAGACCACGACCAAAGAGGCTATTGCCGCAGCCCTGAGCGCAAAGTTCAACGTTCACAAGTCCCAGGGTAATCTGAACAATGCATTCGGCCTACCACTCGAACTGCTGCGCTTGAAGCCGGAGCACGAGATTGCCGTGGTGGAGATGGGCATGAACCACTCAGGCGAGATCGCCGCGCTGGCGCGCATTGCCGCGCCCGACTGGGGCGTGGTGACGAACGTGGGCACGGCGCACATAGAGAGCTTTGCCGACGGGCAGGCCGGGGTGGCTCGCGCCAAGTTCGAGCTGGTGGCGGCGCTGCCTGTTGGCGGCGTAGCTTTCCTCAACTGCGACGATCCTTATGTCTCCCAGTTTGGCCGGGACTTCACAGGCCGCACCGTTTACTTCGGCGCCGGTCCCTGCGCCGATCCCCGGCTTCTTGAGGTGAATGAAGACGAGGCGGGGTTGCGCCTGCGTTTTCGCGCCGGGGAGCGCGAAAGCGGGCTGACCTTGAAACTGCTGGGCGCGCACAACGCATCGAACGCGCTGGCCGGGCTCGCCGTGGCTTTGGAGGCGGGCGTCGACCTGGATGCGGCGGTTGCCGCGCTCGCTTCGCTAGCCGCCGGCGACAAGCGCGGCCAGGTGATCGAACTCGATGGCGCGACGATACTGAACGACAGCTATAACTCGAATCCCGAGGCGCTGCGCGCCATGATCCGCACCCTCGCCGCGCGTCCGGCGGGCCGCCGCATCCTGGTCGCCGGCGAGATGCTGGAACTGGGCGAGCACGGTCCCGCGCTTCACGCCGCCTGCGGACGCGCCGCCGCCGAAGCAGGGCTCGATTTGCTCGCCGGAGTGGGCGGCAACGCAGAGCATCTGGCTGCCGCGGCATGCATCGGAGGAGTGGCATCGCTCTTCCTGCCTGATGCGGAGGCGGCGGGCCGGTGGCTCATGCAGACGTTGCAGCCGGGCGACGTGGTGCTCGTGAAGGGCTCGCGCGGCGTGCATCTGGAGCGGGCGATCGAGGCGGTCAGGAGCGGTAGAGAGGGAGTGGAGGAAGAGTGAGTCTTCAGAGGATTGCCGGTCAGGCCCTGCTCCTGGCGGCATTGTTATTCGCGGTACCTGCGACAGCGCAGAATCCGTCCTCGTGGACCAAGCCCTTCCCGCCGCATCGCATCGCGGGCCATCTCTATTACGTCGGCAGCGAGGAACTCGCCTCCTACCTGGTTGTTACTTCCCAGGGAAGCATCCTGATCAACAGCAGCACCGAGGCAAATGTGCCGCTCATCCAGAAGAGCGTGGAGGAGTTGGGCTTTCATTTTGCCGACATCAGGATTCTGCTCATCAGCCATGCGCACCTCGATCATTGCGCGGGCAGCGCGCTCGTGAAGAAGCTCACCGGTGCGCAGTATTTCGTGATGGATGCCGATGTGCCGGTTGTAGAGTCGGGCGGCAAGAAGGACTTTCAGTACGGCGCGGACCCTGCCATGCTCTTTCCACCGGTGAAGGTGGACCGCGTGCTGCACGATGGCGATACCGTGAAGCTGGGAGATGCGGTCTTGACCGCGCACAAGACGGCAGGTCACACCAGGGGAACCACGACCTGGACCATGGACGAGACCGAGGGCGGCAAGACCCTGCACGCGGTCATCGTGGGAAGCCCGAATGTGAATCCGGGATACAAGCTGGTGGACAACAAAGTCTATCCGCAAATCGCCGACGACTATCGCCATGGATTTCAGGTGCTGAAGAGCCTGCCCTGCGACATCTTTCTTGGCGCTCACGGAAGCTACTACAGGCTGAAGACGAAGTACGAGCGCTGGAAGCAAGGCGACCGCAACGCCTTCATTGACCCAGACGGCTACAAGGCCTACATCGCGGATCGCGAACGGGCGTTCGAGGCGGAGTTGAAGCGGCAGCTTGCGAGTAAACAGTAGGGCGCAATTCCAAATCTCCTGAAAGCCCCAGGCCTAGTAGAATCGATCTGAAACCCGCTCATTCCGGCTCTGGAGGCCACTTGCTTTACTGGCTGCTCTACGAAAAGCTCTTTCCGTTCTTTCACCCGTTCCGGATCTTCCGCTACCTCACCTTCCGCACCGCCTTTGCCTCGCTCACGGCGCTGCTGATCGCGCTGTTCATCGGTCCCTGGGTGATCCAGAAGCTGCGCGAGTTCCAGATCGGCCAGTTCATTCGCGAAGACGGGCCGCAGTCGCACCTGAAAAAGACGCGGCACGCCCACCATGGGCGGCGTGCTGATCGTGATTGCGATTCTGCTGCCCACGGTGCTGTGGTCCGACCCCGCCAATCCCTTTGTCTGGATCACCGTCTTTTCCACCCTGGCCTTCGGGGCCATCGGCTTTGCCGACGACTACATCAAGGTGGTCAAGCGGCGCAGCCTGGGCCTGACGGCGCGCGCCAAGCTCCTCTGGCAGGGACTGGCCGGGGCCGCTGTGGCGGCTTGCGCTGGTGGTGCTGCAGCAGTTCAGGATCTTCTCCACGCAGTTGACCGTGCCGTTCGTCAAGAACTGGCGTCCCGACCTGCTGTGGCATTGGGCCGGCTCGCATTCCGCACCTGGGCTTCCTGGCCTTTCTGCCCTTCGTTGCTTTTGTCATCTTCGTGCTGATGGGTTCGTCCAACGCCGTGAACCTGACCGACGGGCTCGACGGCCTGGCCATCGGCTGCACCATCATCGCCGCCGGCGCGCTGGCCGTGCTCACCTACGTCAGCGGCAACGTGGTCTTTGCCGACTACCTGGAACTGCAGCGCATGCCCATGGTGGGCGAACTGACCGTCTTCTGCGGGTCCATGGTGGGCGCGTCCATCGGCTTTCTCTGGTACAACGCCCATCCGGCTGAGATCTTCATGGGCGACGTGGGTTCGCTGGCCCTGGGCGGAGCCATCGGCACGGTGGCCATCATCATCCGCCAGGAGCTGCTGCTGCCCTTCATCGGCGGCATCTTCATCCTCGAAGCCGCTCTCGGTGATGCTGCAGGTGGGCAGCTACAAGCTGCGCAACAAGAAGCGAATCTTCAAGATGGCGCCGCTGCATCACCACTTCGAGCAGTTGGGCTGGCACGAGTCCAAGGTCATCGCCCGCTTCTGGATCGGCGCCCTGGTGTTTGCATTGTTTGCACTCACCACGCTGAAACTGCGTTAGACACAGCCCGCGCGGCGCATCCCGCGATGCACAATAAAGAGGTCGCGAGAGCCTGAGGATAGCTCCCAATGATGGAACTCAAAGGCAAGAAAGTTCTGGTTGTGGGACTGGGGAAATCCGGTCTGGCGGCGGCGCTGTTTCTGCGCCGCCGCGGCGCGCAGGTGACGGTCTCCGACGTGCGCAGCGCCGAGGCGCTGGCCAAGGATATTCCCGCGCTGCTCGAAGAAGGCATCATGGTCGAGACCGGCGGCCACGGCCTGCTCACCTTCCGCCGCCAGGACCTGATCGTGGTCAGCCCCGGCGTGCCGCTGGATACCCCCGAACTGGCGCAGGTGAAGAGCTTCGGCCTGCCGGTGATCGGCGAGCTGGAACTGGCCGCGCGCTTTCTCAAGGGCAGGACGCGTGGCCATCACCGGCTCCAACGGCAAGACCACCACCACCGCGCTGCTGGGCGAGATCCTGAAAGAGGCCGGCCTTCCCACCCTGGTCGGCGGCAACATCGGCGTGCCGGTGGTTGGGCTCATCGATGAGAGCACCGACGAAACCTGGTCGGTCCTCGAGGTCTCCAGCTTCCAGCTTGAAAGCACCGAGGAGTTCCACCCCAGTATCGCGGTCATCCTGAACATCACGCCCGACCACCTTGACCGGCACGGCAGCTTTGAGAACTATGCGCGCGCCAAGGAGCGCATCTTTGCCGCGCAGAACGAAGACGACTTCGTGGTGCTGAACGCCGACAATGAGCGCGCCGCGGAAGCCGCATCCCGCTCCGTCGCCAAGGTCTATTGGTTTTCCGTCGAGCATCCCGTCGAGCAGGGCGCCTGGCTGGAAGAGGGGTACGTGGTCTATCGCCAGTCTCGCGATGCGGCGACGGAACGCGTGATGCCTTTGAGCGGAATCCCGCTCAAGGGCGCGCACAACGTTGAGAATGTGCTGGCCGCGGTGGTGGCGGCGCGGCTGGCGGGTGCGCCTGCCGAGGCCATTCGCCGCGCCATCGAGAACTTCCAGGCCGTCGAGCACCGGCTGGAGTTCGTGGCCACGGTCAACGGCGTCGAGTTCTACAACGACTCCAAGGCCACCAACGTGGACGCTACCGCCAAGGCCGTTGCCGCCTTCCAATCCGGCATTCACCTCATCCTGGGCGGCAAAGACAAGGGCTCGGACTATACCCAACTTGCGCAGTTGCTGCGCGAGCGGGTGCGCGCCATTTACACCATCGGCTCGGCGGCGGCCAAAATCGAGTCGCACCTGCGCGGCGTGGTCTCCATTCACTCCTGCGAAACGCTGGACAATGCGGTCGAGCCGCGGCAGCTGCTGCGGCGCGGCCCGGCGAGGTGGTGCTGCTGGCGCCGGCCTGCTCCAGCTTCGACCAGTTTGAGAACTACGAGCACCGCGGCCGCGTCTTCAAGGAACTTGTAAGCGAGCGGAGAGGATTCAAGCATGCCAGCGCGCGTAGGGGTTGACAAGTGGCTCTTCTTCACCACCCTGCTGCTCATCGTGGTGGGGCTGGCGATGGTCTTTTCCGCCTCGGCGGTGGTGGCGCAGGAGCGCTACCACTCCGCGTTCGCCGATCGTGGGCAGGCAGGCCGGCTGGGCGCTGGCCGGCGTGCTGGCCATGCTGGCGCTGTTGCAGGTGGACTACAACCTCTACAAGTCTCCGCGCTTCATCTATCCTGCCCTTTGCGTCACCACGCTGCTGCTGGTGCTGGTCTTCTTCATTCCCGGCTCCCACAACACCCATCGCTGGATTCGCTTCGGCGGCCACTTCACCTTTCAGCCCTCTGAGATTGCCAAGCCGGTGCTTGTCTTGTTTCTCGCCTGGTTTCTTCATACCCGGCTGGGCTCCATGCGCGACTGGAAGAACACCCTGCTGCGCGCGGTCATCATGCCGATGGTTTTTGTCCTCCTGATCGTCAAGCAGCCCGACCTGGGCACGGCGCTGGTTCTGCTCGGCGTGACCGCCATGATGCTGCTTCTGGCCGGGATGGAGTGGAAGTACCTCTTCGGCGGAATGCTGCCTGACGCTGCCCGGCCTGATCGCGCTGCTCTTCATGGTTCCCTGGCGGCGGGCGCGGATGCTGGTCTTCCTCAATCCCGATGCCGATCCGCAAGGCGCGGGCTTCCACATCAACCAGTCGCTGATCGCCGTGGGCACCGGCGGCCTGACCGGCCGCGGCTAATGGAGGGCATGCAGAAGCTCTTCTACCTGCCCGAAGCCTCCACCGACTTCATCTTCGCCAACATCGCCGAGGAGCTGGGCTTCATCGGCGCCATCGTCATCGTGCTGCTCTTCGTTTTCTTTGGCGTGCGCGGCCTGCGCACGGCCTTTCGCTCTCCCGATCCCTTTGCGCGGCTGGCCGCCTTCGGCATCACCATCACCATCCTGCTGCAGGCCTTCTTCAACATCAGCGTGGTGCTTTCGCTGGTGCCCACCAAGGGCATTCCGCTGCCGCTGATCTCCTCCGGCGGGACTTCGCTCTTCTTCACCCTGGCCAGCATCGGCATCTTGCTCAACATCTCCAGGAAGGCCGAGTGAATTGGCGAATCTGCGCGTTCTCATCGCCGGCGGCGGCACCGGCGGCCATATCATTCCGGCGCTGGCCGTGGCTCGCGAGCTGGTCGCGCGCCACTCGGCCGAGGTGCTTTTCGTCGGCACCGCGCGCGGCATGGAGACGCGCCTGGTCCCCGAGGCCGGCTTCAACCTGCGCCTCATCGAAGTGGGCCCGCTCAAGAACGTATCGTTCGTGACCCGGCTGCGCACCCTTTTGAGCCTCCCGCGCAGCATCGTCGCCTGCAAGCGGCTGATCCGCGAGTTCAAGCCCTCGGTCGTCTTCGGCGTGGGCGGCTACGCCTCCGGCCCGGCGATGGCTGCGGCCATTAGGCTCAAGGCGCCCACCATGGCCTTCGAGCCTAACGCCATGCCTGGGCTGGCCAACCGGCTGGTGGGCAAGCGGGTCCAGGCCGCGGCGATCAACTTCTCCGCGGCGGCCAGGTGGTTCAGGAACTCCGAGGTCACGGGCATCCCGGTGCGCCCGGAGTTCTTCGCGATCGAGCCCCCTACCGGCCCCGAGCCCCACCTGCTGGTCTTCGGCGGCTCGCAGGGCGCGCACATCTTCAATCTTCACCTGCCGCGGATCATCGCAGATCTGCTCGAATGCGGTTCCCGGCCTCACGGTTCTGCACCAGAGCGGGATGCGCCACGCCGAGTCTACCCAGGCGGCTTATGCGGCAAGCGGCGCAGACCCTAAGCGCTGGCAGGTGTGGCCATTTCTCGACGACATGCCGGCGCGCTTTGCCCAGGCTAACCTGGTGATGGCGCGCAGCGGCGCCTCGACGGTGGCCGAACTGGCCGCGGCCGGCAAGCCGAGCCTGCTGGTTCCCTTTGCCGCCGCCGCCGACCAGCACCAGCAGCGCAATGCCGAAGCCATGGTGGATGCCGGGGCCGCCGCCTTCCTGCTAGAGCGGGATTTGGATACTCCCGGCAAGTTGCTGAATACGCTCACTGGGCTGCTCAACTCGCCCAAGCAACTGGCCGCCATGGCCGATGCGGCGCGAAACCAGGCTCATCCCGCCGCCGCCGAGCGCATTGCCGGCCGGCTGGTAGCGCTGGCGGCGGAGAGACCTTCGGAGTTATAAGAAGCGGTCCAGTCCAACAGGCAGTTGGAGAATCTGGTTGTCAGTCATCCACCTGTTGTGACGGCCCACGGAGGGATGAAACTGTGTCCGAATTCACCAAGCCGTCAACGTCTTGGCGATTCCGAGCCCCTACCGGAATCCGTTCTAGCCACGACCAATTCTGCGGAACCGGGCTGCGCAAGGTATTCGGTTGAGAAGAACTTGGTCCAGAATTTGGTCCAATCGAGCGCCGAAAGGACTCCGAATTCTCCTCTGTTGTCCTCTCTATGTCATTGAATGTACATGTACTCCAGCGCTTACCATTCCGCTGTTAACCGAAATGTTGTAGGTTCGAGTCCCTACCTGAGGAGCCAGATATTCTTATAAGTAATTTATTTTCAATCACTTCCAAAACAGAGCAACCTGCGAGGCCAACAGAAAGGCCAACATTTCTCTTCTGCTAGCCTCCCCAAAAGCACACTTCTGAATTACAGCGTAAACGGTTCACGATGGCATCGCCACGTGCTCTAACCACGAGTTTTGGCACCATCGACCGGTTTCGCCTCTAGTTCACAACCCTCACGTGCCTGCGTATGAAGCACATGATGCTCGGGATGCCTATAAACCTA
>CAWCWQ010000062.1:0-43316 GCA_963799145.1 uncultured Acidobacteriaceae bacterium
GCTAACCGATCTGTTCTCCACGCGCATCGGAGCGTCATTCCTCAAGTCTCGCGCTCTGAAGGCGCTATTGCCTGAACTCAAGGATGCGCACCATATCGGCCTGACTTGGAAAGAAATATGGGAAGCACTCAAGGAGTGCGGGTACGTCGGAAGCTACCGGCAATTCGCTGCAATGATCCGAAAGCTCACATCACCGGATCAGAAATCACGAAGATTCACCAAGAACCTCACCCCTCCATTCGTGGAGAAAGAGAAACCAAAACCCGTCGCCCCAATTGGCGCTACAACAAGTGGTCACAAGGAGAAACCTGAATGGCAAATACAGAGAGAGCAGGAAATGGCGAGACTGGATCGCGAAGCGGAACTGAATCGCCAGCGGGAAGCGCGGTTGCAACCGAAGAAGGTATTCAAGCCGAGCGTCTTTGTGGGGCGGAGCGAGGATTGAGCGCTGCCCTGGGAATGAAACCGAAGCGGGTGGTCTTTCCCATCGCCGGCAAGGGCGGAGTGGGAAAGACGACCGTCATGGCAACGTTGGCGGAGTGGTATGCGAGCACTGCCTATACCGCCGAACTTTTCGATATGGACCCGGACAACAAAGCGGAGGGGTGCTTCAAGGCGCTCTTCGCCAAGGCGCACAAACTTCCGGCACTGGAGAGCTGGACCTACGACAGGCTGTTGGGAATCTCCCTGGAGTCGAGCGCCGATGTGATTCTGGCCGATCTCGGCGCCGCACAGGGGCATCGGATGATTCCCTGGTTTCGGGACTTCTATAAGGTGATGCAGGAGTCTGGGCTCGATCTCCGGTGGACGGCGCTTGGCGTCGTCGATGCCGATATTGCCTCTGCCCGGTCGGTAATTGAATGGGGCGCCGAGTTGCAGAACACGGTGGACTACGTCATTGTCCATAACCATTTTCAGGATGGTGTCGCGTCGTCCTGGGAGAATCCGAAGTTGGAGCCGGACGTGACGGCCTTTCGGGAGGCATTCTCGCCTGTCGAAATTCGGATGGACGCCAGACGGCCGGACTTGCAGCGAATGATGCGGACAATGAACGTCACCCTCGGCGACGTGGGTGAACGCAAAACCAACGTGCCGGAGTTGAGAGCGCCGGACATGACCCTCCGGGCAAGAACGTACCGCTTCCGCGCCTTCAGCCAGTTCACCGAAGCGAGAAAGGTACTTCTCCCATGAGCACATGTCCCTTTGGCCGCAAACGACAAATCCGCCTGGATTCGTGACCTCGTCTATCTCGCCTTCCCGGAGGGGGAGGCGAGAGAACGGGTTCTCTTCGATCTGGTCAAGCAGTTCTCGAAGATGGACCCGGAAGATCCCGAATGGCTCCGCTACAAGCTGAGCGTGGTGGAGTGCCGCGCGCTCGAAAATGTGGCGCGGGGACTGAACGATGCGGCGGCGGAACAGGCCAGACTCCGCGGCGTAACCCGCGAGATCGCCGACTTCGCGGCTACTCAGATGAAGGGGACCATCGAAGAGGCCGGGGTGACGACCCGGCAACTTCTGGAGGATGTCCAGGCCAGCCTCCATGATTCCATCGCTGGGGAGGCCATTCTCAAGTGCTACACAGAGGAAACGCGGCAGCAGTTCGCCGCCGTCATCAAATCGATCATTGAAAGCACCCTGACGCGGGCGCTCACTCTCTCCCAGGAACGCATGGACGATTGGGTAAGAAAGACATTGGAGCAGTCCATCCGCGACGCGCAAAATGCACTCGCGTCGGCGACGGCGGGCTTCCGGGCAAAGCTCGGCGGTGCCTGGGGCCGGTTGCTCTGGGCCTGCTTTGGCGGCGGGCTGGTTGCCGCGGCTCTCCTAATGGCAGGTGGGTTCTGGCTGGGGCGGAATTGGTAGTCTGAGCCTGAAGCAAGATCAGATTTCTAAGTTGCCCCTCGACCAGATTTCCGCCAATTTGCAGGTTTGACCCGATACTGCGGCGTTTCCAATACTTGTCCGCAACGGTAGTGATGGAGTTGCATGGTGCCGATTGTGTCCTGACACCCAGGAATCCGGCACTTGCGGCGGATCAACTTTCGGATCGCCTATATTCGGAGACCATCCAATACTTTCGACCGGTTTCAGGCGACTCTGCAGGCGAATGTGGCCGTATTCATAGCACTAGCGCCCCAGTTTACTCTGCCGAAAGTCCATGTGCGTGATCGACCTCAACCCTATGTGAAATCACTTCATTCCACGGTTGTCCGGTGAGTATTTGTTGCATTTGCGGACATGGAGGGGCCAGGTCCCGACACATCGCGCAGCAAATCGAGGCCTAACTGGCCACGGCTTCGAGTTCGTAGATGCTCCGTTAGGTTTTATGCTCGATTCCCGTATCCTGCGAGGGCTCTTCGGCCGGGTCGGGCCGGTCCGAGTAAACGGGAATTCCGCTGATAAGACCCTGATAGTTTGTGAGGCGCTTGCCGAGGATAACCACGCCCTTGGACGTGATTTCATACTCGCGAATATCCTTGGCATGATTTCCGCCCCGCATCTTGATCACCACCATGATCTTGCGAAGCTGGCCATCGATGGATACGTACCGCAGCCGGATGATGTCATCGGTGAGGAAAGAAATTGAGTAGGTACTGAACGGGAATTCGGTGAAAGACTCATCCACTTCAACCGTGCTTAGAATCGTCACCCCGATTCCCGTCAAAGCGAAGATCATGCGGTAGAGCGATTCGCGAAAGTCGGCGCGGAAGCCGGGCGACAGAGCCATTTCAAAGCCCGCCAGGGAATCGATCACCAGGCGCTTGGCGCCGATCTTCTGCACTGCGTCGAGAATCGAGTGCATGGTTTCATCCACCGAGAGATCGAGGGGACGGAGATAGAGGATTGTGAGTTTCCCGTCTTTCTGCGGCGTTTCCAGATCCAAACCTAAACTGGCGGCCCGCTCCGCATACGCTTGCGGGCGTTCTTCAAAGACCGCCACGATTCCCGGCTCTCCCTGGCGTATGCCTTCGGCAATGAATTGGGTTGCCAGGACCGATTTCCCGGTTCCCGAAGACCCTGCTACGAGGACGCTATCGCCTTCGCGAACGCCGCCATCCAGCATCTTGTCCAACTCCGGAATGCCGAAGGAAAGGCGCCGATGGCTGGGCGGATTTCTCTTGTGTCGCGGTCAACCCAAAGGTGCGCGAGAAGGCTTGCACTCCGGCATCGGTGATGCGGAATGTGTGCAGCCCCGGCACGGAATCCTGACCGCGCAGTTTGATAATCTGCAACTTCCGCACAATTGAATTTCGCTCCGCCGTTTGGCGCAGCCAGAACAGCCCATCGGCGACGGTAAAGATGGGATTGTCGCGCAACTCGTCCTCCGCATATTCGCCGATCAGGAAAGTTGTAGCTTGCCAACTGGCCAGAAACAGGGCCAACCGTTGAATGAAGGATTGCAGGTCCATGTCGCTTTCCGGCTTCCGCACCATGGTGCGGAAGGAGTCCACAACCACGACGGCGGGGTTGGCCTTTTCAACTTCCTTGGTAATCTCCTCCAAGACCGCGCCCAGGTCCTTCTCCAGAACAACCTGGCTCAGGTTGATAAAGCGGATGGAGCCGGGCAGCATGGCCGGATCGAAGAATGTGTACTGCTGCTGGTATCGCAGCATTTTGATGGCGGATTCGCCGAGGACGGTGAAATAGAGCGCAGGACGCTCCGGGGTGGCATTGGCAAACACGAACTGGTGCGCCAGCGTCGTCTTCCCGCTTCCGGGGGCGCCCGCGATGATGTTGAACGAGAATTCGGGGAGACCGCCGCCCACAATTTCGTCGAGGCCCGGAACTCCGGTGGGTAGTTTGTTGATCTTCACTTTGTCTTGGGTGCTCACGCTTTTCTCCCGTTCTCCGAATTGCGATCGTCGAAGGCTGCACCTGGCCACGCATTGCGCAGCAGGCTTAACGTTAAGGCTTCGCCAAGGAAGAGAAGAAGCAGGCCGAGTAAGCGGGCGATGAGAATGATTCCTCCCTCGCCGGCCGGAGACTCGCCAGCCCGATCCTTGTCAATGTCGATTTGAGTCTCAAATCTCGCCCAGGCCCTGTAAAGATCCATCCGCGGCAGACCTGCACCGCGCTAAGGCTGGGAGCTTCCGGTCTTGGCCAGCGTCAAAGCGCGAGAAGCGAGCGACTGAAAACCGGCGACTCCAGCAAATTCACCAAGACTCTGGCGCAGCTTCTCATAGACGCGAAGGGTCGCGGACTCCGCTGGCTCGGAGGTCTTGCCCGCATCGGCTTCGTAAGTCAAGAAGACGATGGGCTAAATCTCGCATTTCTGGGGCAGCCGTCATGTTCAACCCTGCATCGTTCAAGGTAGCAGATTTCGATAACCGTCGCACGCTTCGTTGAGGACCAGGGCGGCGATTCTGTCTCTTCTTGAAGCGCCTCCGCGATTGGGTGGTCGACATCCAGAGCCGCTCTGGATGCAGCGCTGGCGGAACTCAATTCATGTAGCGATTCGTTTCCAGGTCAGGCGCCTCTTCTTGCGGGCCGCCTGCCTTGCTTCGGATGAGTGTGAAAACATCCAGAACCGTGGCGATACTGCGAATGTTTCCCGCAACACTCACAAGTCCATCTTCCATGCCGGGATGTTTGTCCGCCAGGGTTTCAATATGTTCGCTCACACTCCTCAGCCGATCAATTTCCCGCAGAAGGTCCTCGAAAGCCGCAGCCATTGCCGGTCCATCGGCCGCTGAGGCTGCCGTGTCCGCCGCGGTCGTGGCCGACTCTGTCCTGGCGTCAACCTGAAGGCGTAAATCTTCGATCAAACGCAGCGTTGTTGCCTCGCCAAGGAAGGTAAGAAACAGCCCGAGCAACTGCGCAATCAGAATGATTCCGGCCTCGCCATCCTCATCCGCGTCCGCCTGGGATTCAACTTCGCCAAGGCCGCGCAAGCCTCCATTCGCCGTGATCTGCACGGCGTTGAGCCGGGGAGATTCCGACTTGGCCAGAGCCAAAGCACGGGAAGCGAGCGCCTGAAAACCGTCAACTCCCACGGGTGCGCCGAGTTGCCGGCGCAGCCTCTCATAGACGCGCACAGTTGCGGGTTCGGTTTGCAGGGAGGCCGTACTTGCATCGGCCTCGCAGGCAACGAGGCTGCGGGCCAAATCACGCGTCTTTTGTGGAGGAAGCATCGGATCCGTTCTTTCCTTACACGCTACATCTTCGGCTTGATGGGGAGGCGTCTGTCGCGATGATACTTTTGTGCAGATTGCTTCTGTGGCGAGATCTCCCGCGCGCTTCATCAGGCTCGATTTTGGCGTCACGAAATCTAAATACTTGAAAGGTATCTGGAAAGGTGAGCAAAATTGGACAGGCCGCTCCCGGGTCCAAGAGCCTTCCCAGTGAGGCGGTAATTGGAATGGGAGCCTCCCGGCGCCAGCGCCTGCTCCTGACCTGGCCGCCTGCCTGCGCAAGGCCCGATGAGCAATTGCGATCAGCTTTCATCAACCGATCGTTGGATACTGGTCGTTAGAAGGCCCTACATCAGGCAGGATACTTTCCCAAAAAGGGCCTTACCTGATCGCAGATACTCAAAGCGCAGAGAGATCTCAATCGATCTCAACTAGTTGAACCCACCAGCAAACAGAGGAGAGAATCATCATGAAACCCAGCACGGACGATAGGACAACAGGCAAGCTTCACGAAGTCAAAGGCGCAATCAAGCAGAAGGTCGGCGAGCTCACGAAGAACCCCAACCTGGAAGCTGATGGCAGAGCTGAAAAGAATGCCGGAAAAGTACAAAACGTCGTCGGCAAGATTGAAAAGGCTGTAGGAGCATAAGCGAATCAACATCGAACTCGGAGACGAGAGAGGTTAAGAGATCATGGCGCAGTCAATGTTTGAACAAGCAGGCGAGCAGATTACCGATACGGCGCACAAGGCCTCTCGTGCGGCATCTGCTGTTGCGGATGCAATTGAGGATGGCGTAGGAGCAGCGCGGCGCGCCGCAAAACAGGGCGGCTATGCGGCCGCAGAGCTTCTTGATGATACAAAAAGACGAGTACAACGACACCCGATTGAAACAGTTGCGGCGACATTCGCGGCAGGCATTGCGGCTGGAGTCGCGATCAGTTGGATGGTGAGGCGAGAGCGGCTATGCAACAAAGCGGATGCGCGCGAAAAGGGCCAGAAATCTTGTCCCGCGCCGCTGGATGTATCAAGATCTTAGGTTTCTACGCCATGCCTGCGTTCAACGCAAGCCAGTAGATAATGTGTGGAATTCCGACCTGTTTGCGCATTAGCTGAATGCTTGAGATTCAGCGCTGATCAGTCCGGTTGTTGAGATCGAAACTCTTACCCGCCGCTTCGGTACGTTCACGGCGGTGGCTCTTTGACCTTGGCGGCCAAGGCCGGCGAGGTGTTCGGCTTGCTTGGCTCCAACGGGGCCGGCAAGAGCACCACCATCAAGATGCTCACCACGCTCCTGCCGCCATCCTCGGGCGAGGCTTGCGTGGGCGGCTTCTCCATACCTTCGGCCTCGGCATGGATTACGCAGTCATCCTGTTGAAAACGATCGTCCTGGTTTTCATCGGCGCACGCTTGTATCCCCAATTGGGAGTGTAAACGCTCTTCCGTAATCGTCACCTATGGACCAACAAACATCATGAGACGCGAGAAGACCCCGAACAAGTGACGTAAATGGCGATGAGAAACGGGATGATGACACCCGATCCGAATGACGCGGTGGAGAAACACTCCATAGAAGCGAACTCCGGCACCACTTGCACCGCAGAAACTCTTCCGCCTCCGAGCGCATCTTCAATTCCTGCGAAGGCGAAAAACCATAACATTCATCTTTCTCCTGCCATCGTCGAAGCGGCCGGAAAGAAGCGATGAACTGCTTCAGTCGTTGCACACGGCTCCCGAGGGTCTGACGCAAGCGGAGGCCGAAGCGAGAGCGCGAACCGCCGGCCCGAACGAAGTTGCGCAGGAACGACGGCGCGGCTGGTTCATGCGTCTGCTGATTATTCTTCGCAATCCGCTGGTGATTCTGCTCGCAGCTCTTTCGTCGATCTCCTTTGCCACGGGTGACGCGCGCGCCGGGACCGTGATGGCATGCATGGTGGTGCTCAGCGCCACGCTGCGATTCGTGCAGGAAGCCCGCGCGGACGCGGCAGCGGCCAAGCTCAAAGCCATGATCCACGTGACCGCCAACGTCTTTCGGGACGGCAAGGCGCAGGAGATGCCGCTGCGCGATCTGGTTCCCGGAGACATCATCAATCTGCACGCCGGCGACATGATCCCCGGCGATGTGCGGGTTCTCACTGCGAAAGACCTGTTCGTGAGCCAGGGTGCGCTCACCGGAGAGTCCTATCCTGTCGAGAAGTTCCACGATCCGGACCCCAAGGCGTCCAACTCGCCGATCGACCTGAAGAACATTTGCTTCATGGGGACGAGCGTTGAAAGCGGCGCGGCAACCGCGGTCGTGGTGGTGACGGGGGTAAACACTTATCTCGGCGCCATGGCCGGCTCGATCACGGAAGAAGCGCCGCCGACCAGCTTCGACCGCGGCCTCAGCCGCTTCACATGGCTGATGATCCAGCTCATGGCAGTCATGGTGCCTCTGGTCTTCCTCATCAACGGCTTTACCAAGCACGATTGGAAGAGCGCATTCTTCTTCGCGATGGCCGTGGCCGTGGGTCTGACCCCCGAAATGCTGCCCATGATCGTCTCCGTGTGCCTCTCCAAAGGAGCCATCGCGATGAGCCGCAAGAAGGTGATCGTCAAGCGGCTCAACGCCATTCAGAACTTTGGCGGGATGGACGTTCTGTGCACGGATAAGACCGGCACGCTGACCGAGGATCGTGTCGTCCTGCAGCGTCACTGCAACGTAGCGGGACGGGAAACCGATGAGGTGCTGCTGGACGGTTACCTCATCAGCAACTTCCAGACCGGCCTCAAGAATCTGCTCGACACGGCAATTCTGAATAGTTCGGACTTTCATCAACAAGCGCTCATCGAAAAGTATAAGAAGCTCGATGAGATTCCCTTCGATTTCACGCGGCGCATGATGTCCGTCATGGTGGAGACTCCTGAAGGTAAAGCAATCCTGCTGACCAAAGGCGCTCCGGAAGAGATATTTCATCAGTGCTCTCAGTTCGAGTTGGACGGGAAGCTGTCACCCATGGATCCCGGGCTGATGAAAGGGTTGCGGGACGAATATGCGAGCCTCAGCAGCGACGGCTTCCGGGTTCTGGCCGTGGCCGTAAAGGAACTGCCTGGGAGGCAGTCATGCTCAAAGGAGGACGAGCGCGACCTCGTGCTGAAAGGGTACGTTGCATTTCTCGACCCACCCAAGGGTACGGCGGCAATCGCAATCCAGGCCTTGCACAAGCATGGTGTGGGAGTGAAGATCCTCACCGGCGACAACGACCTGATCAGCCGCAAGGTGTGCCGGGACGTGGGCCTTGAGCCCGATCCGATGCTCCTGGGCGAGGCCGTGGAGAAGATGTCCGATGCGGAACTGGCGGATGCGGCGGAGAAGACTACGCTCTTCGCGCGCCTTACTCCTGCTCACAAGCAGCGAATCGTTCGCCTTCTCCGCGGCAAGGGACATGTGGTCGGCTTCATGGGAGACGGAATCAACGATGCTCCCGCGCTGCATGCCGCGGACATCGGCATCTCGGTGGATACGGCCGTGGACATCGCCAAGGAGTCGGCCGATCTGATTCTGCTGGAGAAAGACCTCATGGTGCTCGAAGGGGGCGTTATTGAAGGACGAAAGGTCTTCGCGAACATTCTCAAGTACATCCGGATGGGAGCGAGTTCGAACTTCGGGAATATGTTCAGCGTTTTGGGAGCGAGCGCTTTCCTGCCGTTCATACCGATGGCGCCGATCCAGATACTGACCAATAACATGCTCTATGACATATCGCAGGTGCCGATTCCCACCGACGAGGTGGACGAAGAGCAGGTGGCGCGGCCGCGGCCCTGGAACATTGGAGAGATCAGGCGGTTCATTCTATGCATTGGACCCATCAGCTCGATCTTCGACTATACGACATTCTTCGCGATGCTCTACCTTTTCAAGTGCTGGGATCCGTCCCGCGCACCGTTATTTCAAACCGGCTGGTTCGTCGAGTCGCTGATGACGCAGACACTCATCATCCATATCATTCGCACCAACAAGATTCCTTTCGTGCAGAGCCGCGCAAGCTGGTCGCTGATCTTCACGACATTGGCTATCATGCTCTTCGGAGCGTGGCTTCCGTACTCGCCGCTGGCCTCTTCACTTGGACTCGTGCACCTGCCGGGGCTTTACTGGCCGATCCTGCTGCTGACGCTGCTTGCCTACGCCGGCCTCACGCAATCGGTAAAGGTCTGGCTGCTGTGGAAGAAGTGGATTTGAACCTGCATCCGTTCTTCTTGGTTTTGACCGGCTGGCTGTAATTCGAGGGCGGCAGTTCGGAGAGATTCGTGTTTCCCAGTTTCCAACGCTTCCGCGATCCAAAAGGAATCAAAACGCCTACAGGCAAGAAGGAACGTCATCGCACCGGACGAACTGGCTGGATGCGCGCAGCGGTTCTGGGCGCGAACGACGGCATCCTGTCAACGTCAAGTCTTGTGCTTGGTGTAGCCGCAGCACACACGGATCGGCACAATGTATTAGAGCGGAGCCAAAGTTGCTATATCCCTGTTGGCGGGCATACGCGAGCGGATCGAGGCTTGTGGCGCGCAACTGCTCTATCTGCCGCCCTACTCGCCCGACTTGAACCCCATCGAGAAGGACTGGTCGAAGTTCAAGAAATTCCTGCGCGACGCCAAAGCACGGACCAAAGAAGCCCTCGATCAGGCCGTAACGGATGCCCTCAAAACCATTACTTCCGACAACGCCGCAGAATGGTTCCGCCACTGTGGCTACGGGATACAGCTTTCCTGGTTCCGGTCTAAGACTTCCGGTAGCGATACTGCTTGGTTTGCCGAAATCCTTTCCGAAAAGGCCGGTAATCGAACCCCGATTAGTTCCGGTTCCAAGCGCAAGTTCTTGAAGAAAGGAACGCGATTCAGGTTCGATAGATACGGTGTCCTGCTGGCCGATGCGGGCTACTGCGTACCCAACCCGCACATCCTCATTGGTAGGAATTCACGGTTGCGCCAGCCGCTCCCAGCGTCCTCACGGGCTAGCGCCGCCACACAAGTTCAAGACGGACAGCCGGCTATAACGCGCTGACGACCTGCCGCTTGGCTGCCGTGACTCTCGCGGCGATGCGCAGTCCTACGAAGAGAATCACCAGGCCTAGAATCCCGAAAACGGGCCTTCGCAATTCGAGGAACGGCGAGGCGATTCCCCACAGAACGAGTTGAGGCGCCATGGCAGCCCAGTCAACATCGGATCCACCGTGCTGGATGGCCCTGGCGACGAGGATGGGGACTTCGGCCAGCGAGATGGCCGCATAGGTAAGAGCCACGGCGGCGATCTGATACTTTAGGCCGCCCACACCCTTCGAGCCGAACTTGATGGCTGAGCCCACCAGCCATCCCACGCCCAGCGCTACCCAGCCGAAGTAGAAGTGGGTGACGATGGTAACGGTGGCATAAACGGCCAGACCTACAAATGCGGCGGCGAAGCCGAGCACGAGGCCCTGGATGAACGATCCCTCTTCGCCGGCGAGCTGAACCGGGCCGGCCGCAACAACGCCAACCGTGCCCGTTCCAACTGCGCCAGCACCGGGCATAGCAGCGCCAGCCATGCCAGCGCCTGCCATGCTCACGTTAGCTGTGCTCACGCCAACCGCACTGCCAGCAACAGCGCCAACGTCAACTGTGCCGGTTCCAGCAGTGCCGCCAGCAGCCGCAATGGCAGCAGCTTTGGCTCGCGCCGCTACCTTCGCAACACAGTTGCCGCAAGCCAGATTCGGGCCAACGCGGTAGCGCTTGCCGGCGATCATGGTACAGCAGTAGTAGCAAATCCTGGTGGCCTTTTGATCTTCCTTGCTGGCAAGAGATATCTGCGGCAGGCCCGGTGGCGCAGTAGCGCCTGCGGGGCCAGGGATGGATCCAGGCTGGTTTGACATGATGCGACGGATTATAGCACCGGATTGGGGGAGCAGGCTTGTGGTTTCCCAGGTCGCCAGCAGTTCTGAATGGAGATGGGAACTCAGATGGCTCTTTGCCTGAGCGTTGAACTGTGCTTTGTTGAGGCATGGAAGTATCTGAGTCGCTTTTGGACGGGTTGTGCACGGCCTGCGCGGGTTTTCCGGATGCTCGGCGCAGCGCGGATGCGGAATATTCGATGGCCGATATTGGGCTTTCGGCGTTTTCGCTGTTCTTCATGCCGAGCGAGCCGTTCCTCGCTCACCAGCGGCATCCGGAGCAGGGGCAGGGTACATCCAATTGCAATACACTCTTTCGAATGAAGAAGATACCGAACGACAACTTTATCCGTCCCATGCTCGACCCGGTCTCTCCGGAGGCCTTGCAGCCGTGCTTCGGCCAGGTCGCGCGAGCAACTGCGCGAGCGCAACGGCCTGAAGGCCTTTCAACGGCCGGGCAGACGGATCCTGCTGGCGCTCGACGGCTCGGAGTATTCCTGTTCGCAAAAGCTGAGCTGCCCGCAGTGCCTCGCGCGCAAGCGGTCGAACGGCAAGACGGAGAGTTATCGCTCCAGGCCCGGAAACTGTAGCCCGACCTATCGCTACCGCTGGATGGAGGGCGTTCCGCTGCGCGATGGCAAGGACGCAACGAACGTCAACTGGCTGGGTGTCGGCATCCTCGATGCCAAGGGAAAAACCACCTACGATGGCGCATTCGTGACCAGTTTGCCGCTTACTCGGGACAACGTGGCCGAGGTTGCGGCTTGTGCGCGGGCCCGATGGAAGACGCGAAAACGAAAGCTTCAGCGTGCTGAAAAACAACGGCCATAACTTGGCGCACAACTTCGGGCATGGAAAGAAGGATCTAGCCCAGCTTCCGCAGTTGGAACGGTAAGTGTTTTGTTTTCAATGGGGACATGTCGAAGTCTTCACTACAAGTCTGCAAATTCGAGGCGGGTGGGGATCTGCAGACTGAGGCGTTGCAGCAGGATTGCCTGATGGTCAGTGGGACGGCTGACACAGCGCTTGCGGATGGAGATTCCGGTCCGCGTGGGCAGCACGGCATCGACCAGGGAGATTTGCTTTAGTTCGGTGAAGATCTTGCGCGGTTCGTCGCCGAGGCCGGCGCGCTTGCACCACTGGCCCAGCGTCTTCCACAGCGCGTAAGCCAGAAAGCAAACCAGGATGTGGGCTTGCGCGCGTTGCTCTTTCCGGTGCCAGACGGGCCGCATCGCCAGGTCGCTCTTGTGGAGTCGAAACGCCTCCTCGGCTTCAGTCGGTTGGATGTAAGCACGCCAGAGTTCTTCCCCGCTCCAGTCGGTCACGTTACTGCGCAGCAGATAACATCCCTCCGATAACTTCATCCAATCGCGCCGCTCGAAGCGATCGCGCATGGCTTGCTCCTTCGGTTGGCGCTGCGCGCTGCGGCAAAGAATGAACACTTCCTCCCCGCCCGGCGCTGGGCAGAGCTTGACCTCGAGTCCTTCATGCACCTGGCTCCAATCGCCGTCCAGCAGTTGCCGTTCAAACTTGCGCAGCATACTCTTGGGCGTACCAAGGATGTAGCGCCGCCCACCCTGCCGCAGGAACTCCACGCTGTCGGCAGAAACCATCCCGCGATCCATCACCCAGATGCGGCTGGCCTGGCCGTACTTGCTCTCCATCGCCTCGACGATCTCTTTGACCGTGGTAACATCGCTGCGATTTCCGGCAAGCACCTCATAACCCAAAGGCATCCCGCCACGGCTGACCGCCAGAGCGATGCTGACCTGCTTGCAGTCCGGGCGGTGATCGCGCGAGTAGCCGCGCTGCGCCTGTGGGTTGGCCGCGGCGGCGCCTTCGAAGTAAGTGCTGGTCACGCCGTACAGCAGTAAGTCATAGTCCAGGTCGAATAACTCTCCCAAGCGCTGCTTCAGGTGCTTCTCCAGGGCCGGCTTGTGCGGCAGCAATCGATCCAGGGCGCGGTAGAGACGGTCGTCGCTGACCTTGGCGGCCGGCACGCCCAGCAGCTCCGCCAGGGCGCTGGCCTCATGCCCGTGCTCGGCCAGATGTAACTCGCTGGAGGGATCGAGTAATCTTCCCAGCACCAGCACCACCGTCATCGCACTCCACGGAATCTCTTCCCGCCCCGCCGGCAAAAGCTCCTCCAACAACTCGCTCAAGCCCAGTTGGCGCAGCAACATCAACCCCAGCCAGCCGCCGCCGAATGGGCGGCTGCGCTCCACATGAACTCCGCGCAAGTCCACCTCGACCCATTCCGGGCCGGCCTCCTGCTGAAACAGGCTGGCTTGCGGCCAAGGCTCCGGTTGCGCCGCCCGTTCGATCCCCAGCCGGCCTTGTTGATCCAGTTCCCCAAGATAGGCGGCCACGCGCTGCCGCGGTCCCCGCGCGGCGCGATAGGACTCGACCAAAGCCCAATAGGCATGCCGTTTTCCATCCTTGCGCCGATAGCAGCGTCGCGGATACACACCGCCATCGTACAGATTTCAAACAGGATTACAAGAGGGTAGGTCTTCACTACACGCAGCTTTTCGACGATCTGGAATCAGAGTTGCAGGGCCAGAGCCGGAAACAAAGGATTTCCTCAAAGCCATCCCAGCTTCGCGTCCAAAATCCACTCAAAATAATCTGTACAGGCCTCAAGCCGCGGAAGTTGGGCTAACATGAGCGATAGGGACAAGCTTTATCGCTCACAATTCCGGGGAAAGATGAGCAGTGACCAGGTCTGCTATCGCTCACCCAGCGGATTCGGAGCGGCGCAGTCCCCGCAAGGAGTCATCCAATATAAACGGCTCAATACGAATGCCTTCACCGTGAATATGACCGGTTTGGGGATTGCGCGCGACGCGGGTCACCCATTGGTACCCGTAGTCGAGGCCTCCTGTATTGAACCAATCCTGCGGATACAGCCAGTATCTGGACCGGCGAGGATGTGCTGCCAGCAAAGCGAGATCGGCCGAGCCGTGTTCGGTGGCAATTCCGGAAGAATGGCACAAAATGAGCAGCTCATCGATCGGCCAGAAAACCTCCGGAAACTCCGCTTTCAACTCTTCGTCCACGTTCCTGGTTGAAAAGCTCATCTCAGCGGTAGCGCTGCCTCCGAGGGCAATAAACCCCTTTTGGGCATTCATTCTCTCGAACAAGGAATTCAAATCGCTGTCGAGCGGCCCCAGCCGATTCGGCTCAATTACTAAGAGACGAACGGGCGCGGTTGGGGACACCTCAGTCGATCCCGCAGCCTGATTCCAGACCAACAGCGTAGACTCATCCAGAGCCATCGCATAGTCGTAAAAACTGAGGGCAGCGACAGGTCCATCGGAACCTACAAGCAGAGTCTTCCCTCCAGCTGCGGGATGGTCAGGTTCGGCTATTTGCCATCGAAATCCATTCACGGAAGGGGCATTTGAGCGCCGATACCAAGGGCTTGGACCTGGCACGCGATCAAACAACCCTCTTGGCGTTTCGCTCATTTGCATCGTCACGCAGACTTACTCCACCGTCACCGACTTGGCCAGATTCCGCGGTTGATCTACGTCGCATCCGCGGCGGACGGCGATGTAATAAGCCAGCAGTTGCAGCGGCACAATCTCTATCAACGGCGATAGCAGCTCGATGGCAGGCGGAATGGCGATTACGTGCTCCACCAGGCCGCCGATGGTTGTGTCGCCCTCGGTGGCCACGGCGATCACGCGCCCCGAACGGGCTGTCACCTCCTGGATATTCGAGAGCGTCTTCTCATAGCGCAGCCGCGATGCCGGGTCATTCTCGTCCCTCGTGGCCAGCACCACCACCGGCAGGGTTTCGTCAATCAGTGCATTCGGCCCGTGTTTCATCTCGCCGGCCGGGTAGCCCTCGGCGTGGATGTAGGAGATTTCCTTCAGCTTCAGCGCGCCCTCGAGAGCGATCGGAAAGTGGATGCCGCGCCCCAGGTACAAAAAGTCCGGTGAAGCCGAGAACACCCTGGCCAGTTGCTCGCACTGCGGGGTGCATTTGCGCAGCACCTCCTCGATTTTGACGGGAATGCGGCTCAGCTCCCCGATCAGCTCGACCGACTGCGCTGCGTCCAGCTTGCCGCGCAGTTGGCCCAATTTGAGCGCCAGCAGAAACAACGCGGTCAGTTGCGCGGTGAAGGCCTTCGTCGAGGCCACGCCGATCTCCGGGCCGGCGTGCGTATATATGGCGCCGTGCGCCTCGCGCGCGACCATCGCGTCTACCACGTTGCAGATGGCCACGGTCTTCGAGCCCAGCGCGATCATCTCCCGCTGCGCGGCCAGGGTGTCGGCGGTCTCGCCCGATTGCGTAATCAACAGCCCCAGCGTATCGGGCCCGGCGATGGGGTCGCGGTAGCGATACTCGCTGGCGTAATCCACATCCACGGGCAGCCGCGCAAGCCGCTCGATCATGTACTTGCCGGTGAGCGCCGCGTGCCAGCTCGTGCCGCAGGCGGCGATGCTGATGCTCTTCGCGGCTGCCAGCTCCTCGTCGGCAAGCTTCATCTCGCCCAGGAATACCTTGCCGGAATCCAGCGAAACGCGGCCCCGCGTGGTGTCCAAGATGGCCCTCGGCTGCTCCCATATCTCCTTGAGCATGAAGTGCTTGTAGCCGCCCTTTTCCGCCTGGATCGGGATCCCAGAGAATGCGTGTGATGGCGCGCGTTACCGGCCGGCCGTCAAAGTCCGTCAGCTCCACCCCGGCCAGAGTCAGCACGGCCATGTCGCCGTCGGCCAAAAAGTACATATTGCGCGTGTGGTGCAGGATGCCTGGCACATCGGAAGCCACAAACGACTCGCCGTCGCCCACGCCGATCACCACCGGCGGACCCAGCCGCGCGGCCACAATCTTGTCCGGCTCCGCTGCCGAAAGAACTCCCAGCGCAAAGGCTCCGGTGAGCCGCTTCACCGCGCGCCGCACCGCCGCCTCCAGCGGAATCGCCTCGCCCGCCGCCTCCGCATCCATCTGAACCTGCTCGATGAGGTGGGCAATGATTTCGGTATCGGTCTCGGTGACGAACCTGTGGCCCTGGCCGATCAGCTCGTGCTTCAGCTCGAGATAGTTCTCCACAATGCCGTTGTGGACCACCACAATCCGCCCCGTGCAGTCGCGGTGCGGGTGGGCATTCTCTTCCGTAGGCCGTCCGTGCGTGGCCCAGCGCGTGTGGCCGATGCCGAAGGTGCCATCCACAGGATGCTCGCGCAGAACCTCTTCCAGGTTGCACAGCTTGCCCGGAGCGCGCCTCACCTCGAGCGTCGAGCTTGAAGGGCTGCCCACGGCGATCCCCGCCGAGTCGTAGCCCCGATATTCGAGCCTGCGCAGTCCCTCGATGATGACCGGAACCACCTTCTTCTTGCCAACGTAACCGACAATTCCGCACATGCAACGATTCTAAGGGAAGCGGCTGGCGAAGGTATGTGACCCGACGGAAGGGCCGGGCGCCGGTTCTTCCGCGGGTAACTTCGATGGGCCTCTAGCTGCTCCGGATCAGGGAATTGAAACGTTGCGTCAATTTGCGTTTTGTTAAGATTCGATGCTCGCCCAAAAAACTTCGCGAAGTGTGAGTCACTATTCCCGATCTTCTCGCAACAGGAGGTGAGCAGGTGGATGGAACCGAGGCCGCGCCCTCGAAGATGGGTTCTGCGCGCTTCATCCGAGCACATTCCATGGAAGGAAACGAGATGGCAGTCATACTAACGCTCATGTTTTTCTTGGGTTATGTTCTTGCCGAAAGAGGTTTCAAGACGAACAAGGCTCAACATCGAGACACCCATACCCCATGGGAAACCTCGAAGGACCAAGAGAGGATGGAGGAGCTCGTAAAGGAAATCGCCCACGTGTCGCTTGTCGCGGTCATTGCCGCGGCTGACATTTCTCTGCTTTTCATCACCTTTAGCTCCTGAAATCCGCCTTGAGCGGTAGAGAAAGGCCAGAAGAACATGCGTTTGCGACTTCGCAGGACGGCGCTCATCGATGCCCTTGCCCTTTGCGATTCCGCCAAACTGCCTGCCCGAACCGGCCGGCGGCGCAGCAAATAGTGCCGGCCTCGGCCAAACAACCGTGATTCTACTGGCCTACCTGGCCGCCGCGAATCTCGCGGTGGTCTAGGTCGCGCGCGACACGAAGGCGGCGGGGAAGATTTTGCATTACGCTTTGCCGATCTTGTCGATTTCTTCTTGAATTGCGAGCTTTTGGAGCGTGGCCAGTGGAAGAGAAAGGAAGAGGCCGATGCGGCGGTCGAGGATGACGAAGGCGTCGCGAAAGGCGCGCGCAATCTCTTCCGGGTTGCCCTGGGCGAGAGCCGGATCGGGGATTCCCCAATGCGCCGTCATCGGCTGGCCCGGCCAATAAGGGCAGGTCTCCTGGGCAGCGTTATCGCACACTGTGAATACGAAGTCCAGCTTGGGCGCGCCGGGCACAGCAAACTCATCCCAGGACTTGCTTCGCAAGCCGGCTGTCGAGATTCCCGCCAGTTCGAGCTGCTTCTCCGCCTCCGGCCGCACCACACCCGTGGCGTGGCTGCCGGCACTGTAGGCCGTGAAGTGACCCTTGGCCTTTTGGTTCAGGATGGCCTCCGCCAGGATCGATCTGGCGGAGTTGCCCGTGCAGAGAAACAGCACGTTATAGTGGTCGCTCATTTCGGTCTGCCTTTCCGCGGCTAAGCCGTTGTTGAACAGCAGGAGGACACGCAGCAAGCGGCCTTCGGTTTGACGGCCCGAATGAAGGCGCTCACGAATTTACCTTCGATCTGCGGGGCAATCCGGTCCGCGTCGAGGCCGGCGTGCTCCAGGAACTTGCGCGACTTTTCCACGCCATAGGTTCGCGTAACCTCGAAGCCGACCTCGGTAAATCCGGCGTCGATCAGCTTGGCCCGATAGTCCTGCTCCTCCAGCGCACCGGCGATGCAACCTGCCCAAAGCATCATGCTCTGCCGCACCGCCTCCGGAACCTCGCCACGGACAACAACATCGGAGACCGCGAAACGGCCTCCGGGACGGAGCACGCGGAAGGCTTCCTTCAGCACTCGCGCCTTGTCCGCGGAAAGATTGATGACGCAGTTCGAGATGACCACATCCACCGAGTTGTCGGCGAGGGGAATGTTCTCGATCTCGCCCTTGAGGAACTCGACGTTTTCCGCGCCCGCCTGGCGCTGGTTTTCGCGGGCCAGGGCAAGCATGTCGTCGGTCATGTCCAGGCCGTAGGCCTTGCCGGTGGGGCCGACGCGGCGCGCCGAGAGCAGCACGTCGATGCCACCGCCGGAACCTAGATCGAGAACCACCTCGCCCGGCTTCAACTCGATCAGCGCGGTGGGATTGCCGCATCCCAGCGAGGCCAGCGCCGCGCCGGGTGGAATCGACCCGGTCTCCACCGCACTGTAGAGATCCCTGGTTATGGGGTGGGATTTGTGCTGCGCGGGATCGCAGCAGCTTTGAACCGGGCCGCAACAGGAGGCCTGGCTCGTCTTCTCCGTAACGGCGCGGGCGATGCTTCCATACTTCTGCTTGACTTCCTCTTTGACGTTGGGTCTCACTTCTGGCGCGATGGTGCTCATTGTGTCTCTCCTCGATCCTGCTAAGAAATCGGTTGTGCTTGAAGGCACGACTTCGGTCGCGCCGAAAAGAGCCTTGAGAACAAAGGGCTCCAGCCCCTGAGCAGACTGTAGCCCGCATCTGCCGCGGAGCGTATCAAGCAAGCCCTCGCATACATCGTATACGTTAAAGCAAATATATCTTCTCGCTCGCGCATCTGTCAAGGCGTATATTTAGAACGATGGCGCGTGTCCCCAAAACGCACGACCCGGTTCGCTTCTTCGCCGCCCTTTCCGATCGCACACGGCTCAGGCTACTCAACCTGATGGACGGCCGGGAAGTCTGCGTCTGCTACTTCGTCCAAATCCTGGCCCAGAGCCAGCCCAAGATCTCTCGCCACCTGGCCTACCTGCGCAACGCCGGCATCGTCTCCGCTCGCCGAGACGGAAGATGGATGCACTATCGCATCGAGCGGCCGAAGGATGCGGGAGCAGCCGCCGTCCTCGATGCCACGTTGAGTTCCTTGCGCGAAGACCGGCTCATGCAAAGCGATCTGGCCAGGCTGGCCCTGGCCTGTTGCGCGCCTCAGCGGTTCGTCTCATTGCAAGGAGCGCCGATTCCAACCGGTTTCGAGGGAAGAGTTACGTAAGACGCGTTCGAGCCGGGCGCGAGAAAGCAAGAGGACGAAGGAGTGCTCTCTCCAAAGGCTGCATCGGCTAGATCGACCTTCATCGCGATCGCTCACGGGCTTGCCGGCTGGGCCCTGTGTGGCGTCGTAATGGAAGTGGGCATGAAAGTAACGACGGCTGAGCGCACTCTGGTGGTCCACGCGGTCGCCGCGCCCGTCATCTTTGCGGCCATCTCGCTGGTCTACTTTCACCGCCGGGACTCATGGCCGCCACTCCTCGCCGCCGCCGTAATTCTGGGAGTCGTAGCCGCCATGGATGTCTTTGTCGTAGCCCTCCTCGTCGAGCGAAGCCTCGCCATGTTCGGCAGCATCCTTGGAACCTGGCTGCCTTTTCTATTGATCTTTCTCTCTACTTGGCTGACTGGAGTCGCCGTGCGCCGGCCAGGGCGAGGTAAGGCTGGCTGACGATTCGGCCGCAACATTGAACCCTGCTCGATACTGTCTTAACGTACAAGAAGGCATGAGGTAAGCGCGAATGTCGGAGCTGTCAAAAGGCGCAGTGAATCCAGTCTGTGCGTTGCCCGATGAACCCCTTCGGAAAGAGCTGGATTTTTGCGAGCGATTCCTCAGACTGGGGTTGACCACATTCCGCGAAGCCGCGGAATACGTCCATCAACTGCCTTATGGCCCCAATCGGACTCCTGTAGGGGAAGACTCGCTCTTCCGTGACGGGCGCGGCACCTGCACCACCAAGCATGGCGCAATCTCCATGCTGGCCCGGGAGCTCGAATTACCCGTAGATCGCTTGTATGGGTTGTATCGACTGAATGAAGACGTCGTGGCCGGGACCGGTATCATCCTGGAACGCCATGGGATTCCATTTGTGCCGGCCGGGCACTGCTTCCTCGTCTACAACAATCGGAGGGTAGACCTGACGGCCGGCAACAACAACGGAAAGAAGAGAGAGATCGGCGATTTCCTCACGATTTGGCCGGACCCTCCCGGTCAGAGCCCTAGCCCGAACAGAGTCCGGACTGTCGAGTTCGTCAAAGCGTTGCTCTCCGAGAACCCGGCTTTTCGCCACCTCTCCCTGGAGGAGGTGAATCAAGTCCAGGCTCAGTGCATGAGCCGTATGCGGAGGAACCGCGAAGCGAGTCAGCGCCAGTAAGGGGAATACGAATGCGAGCGATTGGTTCCCCTGCGCCGGCCGTTGTCTGGACATGGAGTTAATTGCGCCGAGTCTTTGTCACCGCAGTTTTATGTGAGCCGGCGAAACATTGCGGCCGCGCTCGACGGGCACGCCCACTGTTTTCACGAGACTGCGGGTAGCCAGCGGAGCCGCCAGCTGGTCAATACCTTAGAGACTTTTCTTCAGCCATTCCGAACCAGGAGCGAAGGTTCCCATAACCAATGCCGACTGTACGAGGCGCGTACGACGGGCGGGCAATGCTGAGGCTGCGTGCGCCAGGGAGAAGAGCAATGGCTGCATAATCGTCGGGGTATTCGCGGACCGGGTTAGGAGGCCCGGGATTCGCGCGCACTGGCGGGGCAGCATCCCGGCAAGCGCTGCGCTACTCCTCAATGCTGTAGGCATACTCTTTGATGACCGGGTTGGTGAGCACCTCGCGCGCAATCGCACTCCCGATCTGCGTCTTGAGCCTTCATTCCAGGTAGCAGTTTCTCTGAGAATCTCTGCGCGCAGGCCGCAACGATGAGAGCCGTGCTATCGGCGCCCGCATCCACGGCGCAGAGAGTATGCTGAAAGGTCCGGCAACAAGCTGAGTCATATGAACCTCGAACATCCAGCGCTCGTTCTGCTTCGTGAACACCTGGCCGGCTTGCTCCTCGGCACTATCTTCCTTTTCGTGGGGCTAATCGCCTGTTGCATCGCGGCGGTTCGCCGCCATGGCGGATCGCGCCTTCTGGTCTCGTTCGGCCTGTTCATTGGGATGTTCGGCCTTCGCATGTTGGCCAATGCGGATTCGGCTCTCCAGCTCTTCCCGAACTCGCCGTGGCCGGCTCGAGTTGCGATCGGGGTGGACTACCTGCTTGTCATTCCAGCCCTCTTCTTCTGGATTGAATTGAGCCGCGGCGTTTTCCGGCGAGTGTGCTGGCTGCTGACATTTCTCGCTGTGGGGATCGCAACGCTCGGCCTGGGCTGGTACTTCTTGGGCGGTTCGCCCTACACATTTCTGCGCTACAACAGCCTTCTCGCTATTCTCATGATGGTCGTCGTTGGAGCGCTCTTTGTTGCTCCGGGGGTGGCCAGGAAGAACCTCGTTATCCAGAGCCGGCCTTTACGCATCGTCATGCCCGCGCTCGCTTTCATCACTCTCTGCGTGAATACGATGTGGTTCTTCGGCTTTCCGCCGGCTCCGTACATCGAGCCCATCGCGTTTTCCGCGTGGTTCTTCGCCATTGGATACGAGGCCGCGAGGCACACCTTCGACAATGAGAGGCGCCTCCTTTCGATTGAAAGCGAGTTGGAAACGGCGCGGCAGATACAGTTCTCCATTCTTCCGGATCACATCCCCGACGTGGACGGCCTTCGTATTTCCGCCTCCTACAATCCGATGTCGGCTGTCGCCGGGGATTACTACCAGTTTCTGCAACCGAATGACCGTCAAGTGGGTATTCTCGTGGCCGACGTCTCCGGTCACGGGGTGCCTGCGGCGCTGATCGCCTCGATGATCAAGGTTGCGATGCAATCCGCGGCGGCTTTCGCGCCCAACCCGGACGAGCTTCTGCACAGCATGAATCGAATTCTTACGCCGGAGCTGCGCGGGAGACTTACCTCAGCGGCTTACCTCTGGATCGACACGGAAAGCCGCACCGCGCGCTATTCCGCCGCAGGCCATCCGGCCTTGTTGCATTGGAGTGCGGCGCGCGGCGAGCTGCTGCGGATTGAGAGCAATGGCCTGCTCTTCGGCGTAGAAAGCGAATTCGAGTATCCGGCGCAAGACGTCGCGTTCCGCCCCGGAGATCGCTTCCTGGTGTATACGGACGGACTGGTTGAGCCCGAGAATGCGCATGGAGAACCATTCGGCGACCGGCAAATGGAAGCTGTTCTGCGAGAAAACCGCGCCCTGCCGGCTCCCGACCTATCGCGCAAGCTGCTCTCCGCGCTCCAGAGCTGGCAGCCGGCTTCGCTTGCGCAGCAGGACGACATCACACTGGTCGTGGTGGATGCTCTTTAGCGCTTCCCCGCGAGAAACCCCACGTGCTGGCCGCAAGAGCATCTCACTGAAAGGCAAGCGATTGGGCGGGCTCCCGTGCATTTCCCCTCGGCCCGATTTGGGCAAACGGGTGACATTCCCCCAGAGTAGCTGGGCAATTCGAACACTCATAAGCGCATGGCTGGCCTGGAAGCACACTTCCCGACCGCTACGCAGGCGCACGCGAGGGGACAATCAGAGGCGTTGATTGACAATTACACCGGTGAAGAAAGGCTGGCTTCCGTGCTTTTCGTAGGAGAACTTGAATTCGATACTGTTGAGCTTAAGCACGAAGGCTCCCGGCCGGCCGCGGCTGAGAATGTTGCACCTGTCGAACATCCCAAAGTACACGGACGCTTTCTCCTGCTCGGTTTCGCCCTGAGGATGTCCCACCCATAGTTGAAAGTTGAGCGGCGGTTCAGCCTGATTCTGAAAGAATCGGGTTGCCACACCTTGAAGGGAGAACCGCCGTGAAGAAAGCTTATCGCACCATCCGCACGCAAGGGAAAGTCAACGAGCAGGAACTGATCGGGTTCCTGGTCAAGAATGGGCAAGGTCTTCTGCCCATGGTGGATCTGATCGAGCAGTGCCAGTTGGCCTGCAACGAGCTGATCGACGTCACCGGGCGAGCGGCCATTCAGGCCGTGCTGCAGCTGTCGGCCATGGAGGCTGCCGGAGGTCCTCCGCAGCAGGGCAAGCGGCGCTCGGGGGACGTGGTTTTCTATGGCCGCCAGCCGGGTCAGGTTTTTCTGAATGACCGCAAGTTGGAAGTGGAACGGCCGCGGTTGCGCCGCAAAGGGTCCATGAGCCAGGAGGTCGAAGTTCCCGCCTACGCCGCCATGCGGAACCAGGAACAAATGAGTGCGCGGATGCTGGACATCCTGTTGCATGGGGTATCCACGCGCAACTACAAGGCCGTGATCCCGGAGATGGCGGAAACGGCGGGGGTGTCGAAATCGGCGGTGAGCCGGCAGTTGGTCCAGGCTTCAGAGGCCGAGGTGGAAGCGCTGCTCAACCGGCGTTTCGACGACCTGAAGCTGCTGGTGATCTACATCGACGGGCTCATCTTCGGCGACTACACGATGATCGGCGCGGTGGGCGTGGACGTGGAGGGCAACAAGCATGTGCTGGGCATCCGCGAAGGAGCCACGGAGAACTCGACGGTGATCGCCGAGTTGCTCGAAGACATCGTCTCGCGGGGCGTCGATCCCAAGCGCAAGATGCTGTTCGTCATCGACGGCTCAAAGGCGCTCAGGGCGGCCATCAACGCGGTCTTCGGCAGCGATCAGCCGGTGCAAAGATGCCGCGCCCACAAGCTGCGCAACGTGCTCGACTATCTACCCAAAGAAGACCGGCCGCAAGTCAAAAGCGTGCTCCGCGCGGCTTGGAAGCTTCCGCCCAAAGAAGGCATGGCACGCATCAAGAAACTGGCCGCATGGCTGGATCAGCGGTACCCTTCCGCGGCCGGCAGCCTGGTCGAAGGCCTGGAAGAGTGCTTCACCATCAACCGGCTCGATCTTCCGCCCACCCTGCATCGCTGCTTGGCGACAACCAACATCATCGAAAGCCCACACGCCGGAGTGCGAATCCAGACCCGTCGTGTCACTCACTGGCAAAACGGCAACATGGTAATGCGCTGGATGGCCTCGGCTTTCCTCCGCACCGAGAAGCGATTCAACAAGATCATGGGCCATCGCGATCTGTGGGCCTTGGAAGCCATCCTCAATCCTGCGCAGCCTGCTTCCAAGAAGGTCGCTGCGTAGTAACATCAACCTAACCGCCGCCTGCCACTTTCAACTACGCGCGGGACATGCTCTTTCGCCCTCCGAAGGGGGGTATTTTGCACGCTGGTTGTCGATGGAGCCACGAATCGTGGCGATCACGTCCGGAGAGGCCATCGCCGACGCATCCTCCGAGGCTGCAACAGTAGTCAATAACCGATCGGCCCATTGCATTTCAGGAGTGCGAAATCGATGCCCCAGGTCTTTGGTCCCGTCAGGCATGAGGCGTAGGGTCCACTCGCCGCGCGGCTCAGGACACCCACCGCACGAGGCGAACGTGTCTGTAGCTTCCTTCGTGGCTATGCGCACCAAATTGCCTTGAATATGAATCGCGCCCTGCTCCACTACATGGTTATAGGACTGGATTACTTCCGCATTTGCTTCCTTGCCGTTCCACTCCCATACGCTGAATTGCGCCTCCATCGTTCCGCCGTTCGTGGCCTGAAAGGCGTCTACAGCGAAGCGCGAAAATCCTCTTCGTGTAGGGGGAAGTGGCAGGATCTTGTCTACTACCATCGGGCCGCAGTGATACATGCAGGATTCAAGGACTGCCCAAAGTCCGATTTCATCTTTCAATGCGTAGTGCTGTTCGGCCAGCGGCTTGATATCCCACATCGGCTGAAAGTGACCCGAGGCATTGCGGGAGACAACCAAGAACGTTCCTGAGGTACTCTCTATGTCATCCGTGGCGTAGGTGGTGGTGACGACATAAACGTCAGGTGCAATGCGGGTTGCAAAGCCTTCCATAGCGTAGAGTACGGGCTGGCTTTCGTCGTAGAGTTTGGGGTGGGGCGGCGGCGGCGTGAAGTCCGCGAAGAGTTTGCCGAGCTGCCTGGCTGAAGCATTTGGATGTAGGTCAAGCCATGCGGCGGCCCACTCGCCTGCCAGCTTCCACCCCTCAGTCAACAGCGGTGCTATCCCGGGGTCGTCGAGTTGCGGCGGCTTGCTGTCTTTGTCCGGCGCATTCATGCGCTCCAGGACCCGTCGATGCGCAGCGATCAGTTCCATCATCTGCGGCGTAACGTACGGAGCGGGCGGCTGGGTTCCCGCGCAGAGTTTCGTGACGCACAAGACCGAAACAATCAGCACTGCCGCTAAAAGGCGGATTAGCCTGAGCATCTTGCTTCCCCCGATGACTCTTGTTCCCATGACGATGGGTAAGCGGACTCGCGAGGGCAATTATTGCAGAAATGAGGGCAAGCGCCGTTGAAAATGAAGTTCCGCGCCAACCGGGCCGGTTCTTGTGCTGCTTCGGTAAGAGCCGAACTTAAGGGCACCGTTCGGTTCGTGACCGCACGACCGGATTCGGACACTCCTATTCCTCCATGCGGTAGGTATACTCTTCAATCACCGGGTTGGTGAGCACCTCGCGGGCGATGCGCTCTACCTGGGCCTTGGCCGCATCGGCAGTCATATCGTCGGCCAGCGAGAGGGCGAAGTACTTGCCCTGGCGCACGGCGGTCACCTCGGCAAATCCGATCTTGCGCAGGGCATTGTGGATGGTTTGGCCCTGCGGATCCAGGACCGAGGTCTTCAGCGTGACATAAACATGCGCCTTCATTACGGACGATTATAGTATCCCCGGCGCGCGGCAGGTAAGAGCCGGAAGGCAGATGAGCGATGGGGCGCGGGCGGTCAGGTCTGTGACCAAATGACTTCGTTCCTCGGGATTGAGCTATCCCAGGTCCCAAAATCGGGACCTGGTGCACCCATATTTGGTACAACTTTATGCGGCCAGAAACCTTGGAGGAATCCGCTTCATCCCGGATTGCGCGCGGGGCTGGTTTTCGGTATCTTGGTCTGGTACCTCGCGAGTCCGCGCGCTCTAGTAGACCAGCGGGCTCTACCTGCATTCTCCCGCTTCTGAGGGATTGCGGATGGGGGCGCTTCAGAAGCGCACCGGGAAGGGTGTGCCAGCGCCTGGAATTCGCAACGCCTTTCCCTCGCCTCCACTTACAACCTTGCCAAAGGAGAGAGATCATGAGCAATCCCGAAATGCACCACAAGATCAGCTACATCGAGTTCGCATCCACCGACATCGAGCAGACAAAGAAGTTCTACTCGACCGTCTTCGGCTGGAGCTTTCAGGACTGGGGGCCGGACTACGTCAGCTTTGGTGGTCAAGGCGTTCAAGGCGGCGGCTTCTACAAGACCGATCCTCATGAGCCGCAGCCCAAGTTTGGGCCGCTGGTCGTGCTTTATTCAGCTCGCCTGGAGGAGACGGAGGCCGCAATCGTGGCCGCGGGTGGCAGCATTGTTGTGCCCACCTTCGCGTTTCCCGGCGGGCGGCGCTTCCACTTCTCCGACGCGGTAGGCAATGTGCTGGGCGTGTGGTCTGAGTAGCCGCTGAGGCCGTCTCCCTTCCATGCGCCAAACCCGCAACTCGTCGCACGAACCATATGTGCGGGGAGGAGAGAAAAGGCGCATGGATGGGCAGGCGGCTCCTGAGGGCGGATGCGAACATTGCGAAAGCTCTCTGAAGGCAGCTTCCGCAAGTCCGGGGGGCAGCTGCCCCGGTTCCCAGTTCCCGTCCCACTCCTCTCCTTACTCCTCGCGCAGCACTTCAAGCGGGCGAAGCCCGAGAATCCTGTAGCTGGCAATCCAGCCGGTCGCCGTGGCCAGCACCGCGGTCCCCACGAGGGCAACCAGTGTGGCGTACCACTCGATGTGGAAGCCCACGTCGAGCTTGCGCAGCAGCACCTGCGTGAGTACATTGGCGAAGACCACGCCCACCGAGCCGGCGAGCAGGCCGAGCACGCTGAACTCCACGCTGAAGGTGCGCACAATCCGCATCCGCGTGGCGCCCAGCGTCTTCAGCACCACGGCCTCGCGCATCCGCCGGAAGCGCGTGCTGGCGATGCTCGAAGCCAGAATCGTCAACCCCGCGAAGATGGAGAAACCAGCCAGGAAGCGCACCACAAACGTAATCTGATCTACCAAGCCCTCAATCCGCTCCATCACATCGGCCACATTGATCACGCTAATCGAGGGATAAGCCGCAAAGAGCGCCCGCTCCATCGCCGCCACCTGCCTGGGGTCGATGTGCAGGCCCCCGTACCAGGTGGCCGGCTGGTCCTTCAGCAGGCTCGAAGGCAGCACGAACTCGATGCGCGCGCCCAGGTGCTGCCCATCGGCGCGATAGATCGCGGCCACCTTCAACGCCCGAACCGTCCCGCCCACTTCCAGTTCCACCGCCGAGCCCACGCCCAGATGGAGCCGCCCGGCCACGCCTTCGCCAACGGCCAGCTCCGCCGCGTGGGCGTCGCTCCACCACTTGCCCTGCGTCACTTTGTCGCCCGCCGGGGGCGCATCGGCCCAGCTCAACTCGGCATGTTCCAGCATCCGGCGCGGAAAGTGCTGCCCCTTGAGATGATCCAGCGCCTGCCCGTTCAGCGAAACAAACCGTCCCGGCACAACCGGCATCAGGTCCAGAGCCTGGCTCACTCCCGGCTGACGCTGAAAGAACTCTTTCACACTCGCGACTTCGTCCGTGGTTACATCCACCAGAAAGATATTGGGCAGCTTGGGCGAGGCGGTCTCGCGCAGGTCGCGAAGCAGCGTCGCCTGCATCAGGTAGACAGCCAGAATCAGCATGACGCCGGTGCCCAGCGCGGCCAGCACCGCCGCCGACTGGTTGCCGGGTCGATAAAGGTTTGCCAGCCCGTGGCGCAGGGACGAAGGCAGCCGCAGCCGGACGCGATCGAGCAGGAAGTGCAGCGTTCGCAGCGCAACCCACGCCAGCGCCAGCAGGACCACAAGCGCAACAGCGAAGATCAAGGCAAACCACCCGCCCACCACGGCCGAGTCGGAGAGCGCCCAGGCAATTCCCCCGAGCGCCGCAACCACCACAATCGAGAGCCCCAACTGCAGCCGCCGCGCCCACCAGCCGGCAAACCATGCGCCAACGGTATCCGGCCCCTGCTCCACCAGCCGCCGGAGCACCAGCACCGGCCTCACCGCGCGTACGTCCAGCAGCGGCGGCAGGCAAAACAGCAGCGTAGTCAGCAGCCCCGTTCCCAGCCCGGCCAGCGCCGAACGCCAGGGGAATTCGAGCACCGCATGAACCGGCAGCAGCTTGCCGAAGACCGCCGGCAGCGCGGCCATTACACCTACACCGGCGGCCACGCCCAGCACGCCTCCGGCCAGCCCCAGCCCCAGCGTCTGCAACAGGAAGATGCGCAGCAGGTCGGCCGATCCCGCGCCCACGGCCTTCAAGATGGCCAGCATATCCATGCGCTGCTCCAGGTGAGCGTGCATGGCCATGGCCACGCCTATGGCCCCCAGCACCATCGCCACAAGGCAGATGAGGCTCAGGACCGCGGTCGCATTGTCCAGCCCACGGCTCAGCCCGGGATTGCCCTCGCGGAAGTCCATCACCTGCGCGTCGGGCAGCGCCTCCTCCAGTTGCTTGCGCATGGCCACGGGATCGATCGCAGCGGCAGCCTTGCCGGTGAGCCTGGCCGGAGTGCTCTCAGGCAGCTTCATCAGCAGCCGCTGGCTGGCGCGGCTCCCCGGCGCAATGAGACCTGTGCGCTGCAAAGCCGCTTGCGAGATCATCACCCGCGGCCCCAATCCCACGCCGGAACCCATGCGGTCCGGCTCCTGCTTCAGCACAGCGGCAATCCTGAAGCTCCTGCCGCCCAGCCGCAGCGTCTGGCCCACATGCGCATTCAGGCGGATGAGAAACTCGTCGGCCACCACCGCCGAATCGCCGTCGAGGGCCTGAGCAAGACTCATCGCCGGCTCCAGTTCCGCCGTGCCGTAGTAGGGATACTCGGACGGGTCCACGGCCTTGAGCGAAACCAGCAGAGGCACCGGGTCCGGCGGCGCCGAAGCCATGGAGACGGTCTCCGTCGTCCATGTGGCGCGGATTCCCGTCTGCCCGCTCTCCTTGGCGATTGCCGCAATTTTGCCCTTTTCCTCGGCCGTCGGCTCGTGAAAGATGCGCGCGCTCAGGTCTCCGGCCATCAGCGACCGCGCCTCCGTGCTCAGAGTCTGCCGGAAGCTCTCGCTGAAGCCGCGCACCCCCACCAAGGCCGCAACCCCCACCGCAACCGACAGCACAACAAAGCCGAACTTGCCCGGCGCGGACTTCAAGTCGCGCCAGCCGATGGCTCCCGCCCGCTTCCAGCTCAATGCGCGCTTAGCCATTCCGCGCCTGCCCGCCAACCTCAATCGTCCCCGTGAAAGGCAGACTGTCCTCTACGATCAGCCCGTCCCGCAGCACGATCTTGCGATCCGCGCGGCTGGCTACTTCCGGATCGTGCGTCACCAGCACCAGCGTCGTCCGGGTCTCGCGATTCCGCTTGAGCAGCAGGTCCAGCACCAGCCGCCCGTTGGCGGAGTCCAGGTTACCCGTCGGCTCATCGGCCATCACAATCGGCGGCTCGACCACAAACGCCCGAGCCAGCGCCACCCGCTGCTGCTCGCCGCCGGAAAGCTGCACCGGGTAGTGGTCTACGCGCTCGCTCAGGCCGACCTCGTCAAGCAGCCGCCGCGCCTGCTTCAGGCCGCTGCCCTCCACGTTCAACTCGTAGGGCAGCAAGACGTTTTCAAGAGCCGTGAGCGTCGCAATCAGTTGGTACGACTGGAAGACAAACCCGATCTTGCTGCCCCGCACCTCGGCCAGCTCCGCCTCGGCAAGGTTGTGAATCGGCGCGCCGTCCAGCCAGATCTCGCCGCTGCTGGGCGTATCGAGGCCGGCCATCAGCCCCAGCAATGTGCTCTTCCCGCTGCCGCTGGCGCCCAGAATGGCCACAAACTGACCGGCAGGAATCGTGAGCGAAATCCCCTTCAGAATCTCTACCCGCCGCGCGCCGTTCTGAATCCACTTCTTCGCGTCCCGAACCTCGATCACTCGCCACCCTCCGCCTGATCCTTAGTCCCTTAGTCCCTGGTCCCCAGTCCCGTACACTGTTTCTGTGTACGTTCGCCGCTCGCTGATTGTTTCGTTCCTTCTGCTGCTTGCCGCCACCCCGCTCATGGCAGCCGGCCCGCCCGTCCTGGTCTGCTTCGGCGACAGCATCACCGCTGGCTACGGCCTCCAGACCGGCCAGTCCTTCCCTGACGCGTTACAGCGAGACCTCGACAGCCGCGGCTACCGCTACATCGTTAACAATCAAGGCACGAGCGGTGCCACCACCAAGGACGCCGTTGCCAGTCTGCCCTCAATCATCCTTCTGCGCCCCCAGGTCGCGATCGTCGAGTTCGGCGGCAACGACGGCTTGCGCGGCCTGCCCCTCAGCGAGACCCGCCGCAACCTCGATGCGGTGCTGACCACTCTCGAAAACGCCCACATCGAGATCCTGCTCGCCGGCATCACGTTGCCCCCCAACTACGGCGCCGACTACATCCAATCCTTCGAGCAGGTCTTCCGCGACCTCGCCGCCAAACACCACACCGCTTTTGTGCCCATGATCTACAAGGATCTCGTCCACGTTCCCGGCGCCATCCAGGCAGACGGAATCCATCCCACCGCCAAGGGCTCCGAGATCATAGCTAGGACGCTGCTGCCGGTGCTCACGCCGCTCTTGCGCAGGTAAGTTTCCTTCGGGGCAGCCGGAGGCTTTATGGCTGGCGGCTCTCAAAGCGGCCCGTTTGGAAGCGCGACATGCCGGCGGCATTCCGGCGTCCGCGCCGAAGGCGCAGTGGTTGTCAGCCCCGCGCTCAGCGTGGGTGGGGCTTTGGATTATCAAGGCATCGGGGACTATCCCTCCGATGATTTTTCGGGGCAGGCGGGCCTATGCAACCTGTCCCCGGGTTCATCTTGAGGATGAGCCCGCGAGGCTACCCTCGGCATGGTTGCTTCCCAGCAGTCTGGGACCCCACTGCCGGAGGATGCTTACCGGCGAAGGCGCGCCCCAATTGCTCGATATTGCCCAGATCGTTGCCCGCGCGCTACAGGCGATCGATGAGGGGAAAGGTCATGCGCAAGGCCGTTGCGATAACAGAAGAAGCCGAAGACGAGAGGGACTTATTCGAGTTTGGAGTCTCACTCCGCCGGCTCAATCGTCAGGGCCTGACCGAAGCCGTTAACAGCCGGATTCTCTCAGATGAGAGCCATCTTCATTGCCGCCAGGTTAAAGACTGAAGAAAAAATTCGCACTCTATTTGCATCTTCTTGACAGTCCTTTTACAATTGCGGGCGGATACTGAGCCAGTGATTGCGCCCATTCGACAGAAAGTCCCGTTGAAGATCGCACTTCGTTCCTCGCCTTTGGTCGAAACTCTCCCTTCCGACCTGCATTCCTTCGCTTCCAGTTGCCGTGCCCGAGCCGCGCATTCGCGCCGAGGTGGGCCGCTACCGGCTGCGGCTCGCCGAGAGTGCCGAAGATCGCGATGCCGCTTGCCGGCTGCGCTTCAAAGTCTTCAATATCGAGCTGGGCGAGGGGTTGGCGAGCTCTTACAAAACTGGATTGGATACCGACCGCTTCGACCCCATCTGCGAGCACCTGCTGGTGGAAGACAAGCAGGAGGACAATCCGGCCCGTCGCATCGTGGGCACCTACCGGATGCAGTCCGGAATCACGGCCGGACAGAACCTGGGCTACTACTCCGAGCAGGAGTTCAGCTTTGCCCCCTACGAGCCGCTGCGCGCCGGAATCCTCGAGCTGGGCCGCGCCTCCATCGATCGCGAGCACCGGACCCCGGAGGTGCTGACGTTGTTGTGGAGGGGGATCGCGCAGTATGCTACGGACATGGGGCTGCGTTATTTGATCGGCTGCTCGTCGTTGAACTCGAAGGATCCGGCGGAGGGCTGGCGGATGTATCGCCAGCTTGAGCATTACCGGGTTCCACCGGAGTTTGAAACTGCGCCGGCCGCCGCGTACGCGTGTCCCATCGAGCCGGAGGGCGCGCGCGCACAGCAGTCGCCCTGCCTTATGGAATCGAATCCGGTTGAGCTGGGTCAAACTCAAGTCAAGGTACCCAAGCTGCTGAAGACCTACCTGGCGATTGGAGCGCGCGTCGCCGCGCCGCCGGCCTGGGATCGCGAGTTCGGCACCATCGATTTCCTTACGCTGCTCGATCTCAAGTTGGTCTCGCCCTCGGCGCGCAACCGGTTTCTTGCTCCGCTGGTCCAATGAGGCTTCGTAGATTCCGGCGCGCTGTGACGCTGGTTCTTGCTCTTGTTCTTTGCATTCTCCGGATGTGGCTCCTCCGCCTGCGCGGGCCGCTCAGCCTGGAACGCCAGGCAGGGTGGTCGCAGTGGAGCAGCCGCATGGTGCTGAGGGCTCTCGGCGTCCGTTACCAGGTTGAAGGCCAGCCGCCCAACCATGGCCTGGTGGTCTGCAATCATCTCAGCTATATTGACATTCTCGTCCTTGAGGCTGCCATGCCCTCCTTCTTCGTGGCCAAGATCGAGATAGGCGGCTGGTTCTTTTTTGGAAAGGCCGCGCGCAGCAACGGAACCATCTTTGTGGACCGCGGCAGCCTCTCCAGCGCCATGTCGGTGGCCGAGCAGATGACCGAGAGGCTTAAACTGCCCATTCAGGTTCCGGTGGTGCTTTTTCCCGAGGGCACCAGCACCGACGGCAGCCAGGTGATCCGTTTCCACTCCCGGCTGATTGACCCTGCCACCTCGATTGGAGCGCCCATCACAACGGCCGCAATCAGCTACGCGATCGACGGGGGAGTCGAGGAGCGGGAGCTGTGCTGGTATGGCGACGAGAGTTTCGCGACTCACCTGTGGAAGGTGCTGGGTACTGCCGGCTTCTCTGCCCACCTGCGCTTTGGCGAGCCTCGCGTCTACGCCGACCGGCGTGTCGCCGCCGACGAAACGCGCGCAGAGATTGAGGCCATGCGGAACAGCGGCGTTCTCGCCCTGCAATAATCTGCGCTCTCTCTGCCATCGTCAGAGAGAGCGAGCAAAGCGCAACCCGATGCGGCCAAGGGCGCTGCCCGATCTGTTTCCAGTCCAAGAACCAAAGGACCTGCGCAACCTTCGGGATGCCCCAGGATTGCATGTCGTGTCGCGAGGACGAGCCAGTCTCGCGGCCGTTACGCTGAGGTCTTCAGACTGGCTGGCGCATAATTCTGGCCAAGGGTGAACCGGGTGGGGGTGAGGTTGCCTCTTGATTGGGGCAGCAAATCCCGGCAAAGGGCGGTCCCTTCCGCCCATGCGAGGTGTTTCCCGGTAGCTAGTCTTAAGATTTGTTAAGCATGTCGCCTCTGCTTCGATCTGTGCGAGACTTAGGAAACGGCGGGAATTGCCGGGCGGCCGCCGGGCTCTGAGGCAGCGCGGATGGAGACTGCGGAAAAGCAAAAACAGTTATCCCTGTTGCTTGTCGATGACGACACGGAGCTGTGCGCGATGATGCAGGAGTACTTCGCCGAGGCCGGCCATCGCCTGGATTGCGCTTACAACGGCCGGAGCGGCTTGGCCGCCGCGCTCAACGGCGCCTACGATCTGGCGATTCTCGATGTCATGCTTCCCGTCTTCGACGGCCTCACGCTTCTGCAACAGTTGCGGCGGCGAAAAGACCTTCCGGTGATTATGCTGACCGCGCGCGCCCGGCAGCAGGACCGCATCCTCGGCCTCGATACGGGAGCCGACGACTATCTTCCCAAGCCATTCGATCCGGATGAACTGCTGGCGCGGATCAGGGCTGTGCTGCGCCGCGCCGATGCGGCAAATTGGAAGGACGGCACAGCGATTACCATCGGCGATATCCAAATCAACCCCACCACGCGAGAGGTGTTGGTGGCGGGCTCGCCGGCGGAACTGACAGCGGTGGAGTTCGACCTGTTGGAGATGCTGATGCGCTCGGCGGGACGTGTTGTCTCGCGAGACGAGATCACGGCGGCTCTCTTCGAACGCGAGGCAACGCCGTACGATCGCTTTCTCGATGTTCATATAAGCCATTTGCGCAAAAAGCTGGAAGGCGGCGGCAGCGCGATCCGCGCCATCAGGGGAGTTGGTTATGTATTTACCGGAGCGGCTTAAGTCATTGCCCGTGAAGTCTCTCTACTACGGCGTTCTGCTGGCGATGGCGACCACACTCTCGCTCTCCTTTCTGGTGTTTCAATCGATCTCGAATCGGATACAGAAGAAGTCCATCGACCCCGCATTCGACCGCATCGACGAGTTTGAACTGGAGAGCGCGCGCGGAGCATTGAACAGCGGCGGCCCGAAGGCGCTAAAGGACTATCTTGCAACCGTGAACCGCGTCTTCGGGGGATCGTCTCATTACCTGCTCGACGCGCGCGGCGTCGATCTCGTTTCCGGTGAAGACAGAGCGGCGCTGCTGCCGCCCCCTCCACGCGCGCAATGGCGCACCAGGGCGAATGGCTATTACATCCGGGCTCATCGATCAGCGGACGGGCAGTATTGGATTGCTACCGTGGGCCTGCTTGACCGGCCGCATTTCCGGACCTTTCTTCCCTTCTATTTCCTGGTGATTGGCGTAGCAGGCGTTCTGTGCTGGCTGGCCTCGGCTGGCGTTGTATCGCCAGTCCGCGGGATCGCGGCCTCCATTACGGCTTTCGGGCGGGGCGATCTATCCGTTCGGGTGCAGACCCGCCGCCAGGATGAGATTGGACAACTGGGGCGCTCGTTCAACGAAATGGCCGAACGCCTGCAGCGGCTGATTGTGAGTGAGCGAAGGCTGCTGGGAGACATATCGCACGAACTGAGGTCGCCGCTGGCGCGGTTGAAGTTCGCCGTCAAGCTGGCCAGAACCTCGGCGGACAGAAATGCGGCGCTTGACCGGATAGACAGGGATGTGGACCGCATCGCCTCGCTGGTAGCCGACATTGTGGAGATCGCCTTTATTGAAAGCGGCCCTGCCCTTCAAGGCGCCGAGATTGTGCGCCCCGGAGATGTCCTCGATAGAGTGGTGTGCGACTGCCAGGTGGAAGCCGAGATCCGCGGCTGCCGCATCGCGGTGAGCGGCCGGCTCGCTGGCGCGGTTCTGGGAAATGGCGAACTGCTGCGGCGCGCGATCGAGAATGTGCTGCGCAACGCGATTCGCTATGCCCCGCGGGATTCCACCATCGAAGCGATCCTCGCTGAGGGTTCTTGCGCTGCGACCATTGCCGTCCGCGATTATGGTCCGGGCGTTCCCGAGGACGCGCTTGCTCGGATATTCGATCCCTTCTTCCGGGTTGAAGAGGCGCGGGATGCGATCGGTGGAGGATCGGGGCTGGGCCTGTCCATCGCAAAGCGGGCTGTCGAGGCGCATCGCGGCGCTATCGCCGCCGAAAACGCATCGCCCGGCCTGCGCGTGCAGATTACGCTTCCGTTTGGCGCGGCATCCACCGCGGATTGAAGGAGGTTGCCGCCGTCAATCGACCCGTACCGCAAGCCTGCAACTCTTAAGAATTCTTAAGGTTCAAATTCGGAAGAACGGATTGTAATCACCTCAATGCCTCATGCGGCGAAACGAATACGCGAGGCAATTGAGGAGATTGAAATGAAGCGTTTCTTCGGTCTTGCATTGACACTCGTGCTGTTTGCTGCGCCCGCATTTGCCAGCAAGAAGCCCGCAACCGTAACTATCCCGAGGACTGTGCAAGTAGGATCGGCGCAGCTTCTCGCAGGCGATTACAAACTGACCCTGACAGGTTCCGGATCAAACGTTCAGGTCACTCTCAGCCAGAACGAAAAGGCCGTCGTCACCTTTCCGGCAGAAGCGGCCGAAGCGAAGAATAGCGCAGGAGTGGAAACCCATAGCCAGGGCGCAATCGAGGTTCTGGACACAATTCGGCTTTCCAACCTGACCCTGGTTTTGCAAGGCGCGCCACATTCCGGACAATAGCAAGGCGGCGGCCGGGACGGAAAGATCTCCCAGAGTTTGCGGGCCGGCGACAAACGCATCGCCAGCAGAGCCGCGCCTGGGAGCATCGCTTCTCGATCCCGCCGGCCATCCTCATCGGTTCCCTCCACGCGGCAATGGAGAAGCGCCCTTCCGGAGCGGAGAATCCCGGCGGCCGGCCTCTTCATTGCCGCGTTCTTTTCCATCTCCGTCCTTGCACTGAAGCCCCGGCACAGCGCGAACATGCTCAGGCCGGCTCTTCCCCTTCCTGCGAAGGCCCTGCCGGAGCGGGGCGCGCTTCAGCCTTGCGGCACAGGGGGGCAATTGCCGTCCGGCGGCGGCGCGGCTGTCGATGAGCGGACCACAAGGCTGGTGGAGACCAGGAACTCGCGCTGCATCTTGGGATTGCCCGGCTCTTCGGCCTGCTGGCGAAGGGCCTCGAAGGCGGCGCGCGCCAGATCGGAGCGGGAGAGGCGGATGGTGGTGAGCGGGGGCAGCGTGAACTCGGCGAAGTCGATGTCGTCCAGGCCGACGACGGACAGATCCTGGGGCACGCGGAGGCCTGCGATGTAGGCGGCGCGGAGCACGCCGATGGCGGTCATGTCGTTGGAGCAGAGAATGGCGGTGGGGTGGACTGCGAGGGTCTGCAGCTTCCCAAAACCGGCCACGCCGCCTTTGGCCGTGTGGTCGCACTCTACAACCCAGCTCTTCTGGATGGGCAGCCTGGCGGCGTCCATCGCCGTGCGGTAGTCGTTTTCGCGTGTGATAGCGGAATGCAGCTTGTGGGGACCGGCCAGGAAGGCGATCCTGCGGTGGCCCATCTCTGCCAGGTGATTGACGGCCGCATGGATGCCGGTCTTGTAGTCCATGAGGATAGTGCTGATTTTGCCCTCTCCCAGGTGGAACTCGGCGAGTACTATCGGGATATCGTGGTTCGCCAACTGGTCAAGAACCGGCTCCTCCTCGCCGAAGGTGAGCACGGCCACGCCCTCCACCTTGCGCTCCAGCATACGCCGGACGCAGGTGGTCAGAGTGGCGAGGTTGCTGTTCGAGGAACTGACCAGAATCTCATATCCGTGGGCGACCGCGACCTCTTCAAAGCTCTGGATCAACTCCGGGAAGAAGGGGTTGGTGATGTTCTCGACGATGATGCCGAGAATGCGGCTGCGACCGGAGACCAGGCTGCGCGCATGGGTGTTAGGAAAGTAGTTCAACTGTTCGATGGCGCGCCAAACCCGCTTGGACAAACGGTCGCTGACCGCCGGGGAGCCGTTGATGGTGCGGGAGACGGTGGCGATGGAGACCTTCGCCATGGCGGCGACGGCACGGATGTCCGGAGCCTTTGTGGCAATCTTGGCGGTGCGTTTTCGAACCACGAACCGTTCCTCTTCCATGCGGATTAAGTATGAGAGCCATGTTACAGCATGGGGCGTGTTCTTGCGGAGGCCGCGATGCGGTTTCCGTCAATTCCAGGCTGTTCCGGATTCTCGCGTGCCGAGTCCCTGTTTCCTAACTTGCAAAGCGTCTTTGCTCCACTTCGCTCAGGTGTTATTCCTTCTCCGAGACAAGCAGCCGAAGGTCGCGCAGGTTATGGCCTGTGGGGCCGGTCACAACCGCGTCGCCGAGAGCGGTGAACATGGGGCAGGCGTCGAAGGCCGCGAGCGAGGATTTCAGGTGGAACCCGAAGGCATGGGCGCGGGTGACCGTGGTAGGGTCCGCGACGGCCCCGGCAGACTGGGTGTTTCCGTCGATGCCGTCGGAGCCGGCGCTGAGAACGGTCAGCCGTTCGCCCTGGTATTGCTCCAGCTCCAGCGCGCAGGCCATGGCAAACTGCTGGTTACGCCCTCCGGCGCCGGGGGCTCGGTCCATGGTCACCGTCACCTCACCGACAGAAATCAGGCACAGGCGCGGGTGAACGGCGCGCAGGGCATGAAAGCGCTCAAGCAGATAGCGCGCCGCGTCCGCATAGTCCCAGTCGTCGCAGCTGTTGTCTACAACGCTGAAATAGCCGGCCTTTTCGGCCAGTACGCGGGCGTTCTCGATCAAATCGTGACTGGAGAGCAGAACCTCAAAAACCGAATCGCGGAAGAACTCGTCCTCGCCCTTCATGGCGGCGGCAGATGTAACGCTGCGTGTTGGAAGTGTCCCCGCCCATGGAATTCGAGGAAAGAATGGCGGACGCCAGCCCTTGTTGCCGGGCGACTCCGGCAGGTCCTGGCGATCGAAGAAGGCCCGGATCGAGGGCGGCAGCTTGGGGGCCAATGCATACTTGGCCAGAAGCGCGCGGACGTCGGCGACGGTCGAGTGATCGGGTGAGGTGGGGCCGGACGAAAGCGCGTCGAGAGAGCGAAGGGGCACATCCGGCAGCAGCAGGGAGACCTTGGCCGCCTCGGGCGCGGCCAGGGCCAGCCGCCCACCCTTCACCGCGGAGAAGTGCTTGCGCAGAGTATTGATTTCGGCGATGGGCGCGCCGGAAGCCAGCAAGAGGCGATGGAAAGCTATCGTATCGTCGAGCGTGATCTTCGGGTCCAGCGGCAGGTCGAACATTGCCGATCCGCCGCCGGAAATCAGAAAGAAGACGAGCGTGTCCTTGCGGGCCTTCTTGAGCAACGCCAAGGCGGCGCGCGCCGCGTCGAAGGAGTCCTCGTTGGGCGTCGGGTGGCCGCCCTCGAAGTAACGAAGGCGCCAGTTGCGGCTCTTCGGCAATTGGTTTGAACAGCAGATGCCGCGCAGACCCTTGCGCCGCTTCATGCGCGCCAGCAGGGTATCGAGCATGGGGCCGGCTGCCTTGCCCAGCGCAATCACGAAGATGCGCTTGTAGGCGGCGAGATCGATAGTCGCCGGGCCGCTGCCGTCGGGCACCAGGCGATGAAGCGTATTGCCCTCAAAGCGAATTCGCCTGTCGAAGGCCGATTCGATATTGCAGGCAGCTACGGCGCCGGTGAAGATATCCGTGACCGTGGAGTGCAGGGCGTCCAAAGCGGCGTCGCCAGCCGGTGTCATAGCAGTTGCTCCTTCAGCCAACCGGAAAATGCCCGCTGCAAGGCATCCAGTTGACCCTCAAAGAAATGGCCGGCGCCGGGGAGGAGCACCAGTCGTTTGGGTTCGGCGGCGGAGGCGACCACTTGCGCCAACTGCGCGGCTGGCGCGAACGGGTCGTGGTCTCCACTGAGAAATAGCTTGGGAATCGCGCAGTCGCGCAAGCAAGGATAATGGCAGTCGCGCGCATCGACTTGCGTAGGCAGGCCGAGGGCGGCAACCGCGCTCAAATCGCCTTTCGCCCTGGCGCGGCCGCAACAGGCAGAGAGCGCCATAGCTGCGCCAAAGCTGTAACCGACGGCCACCAGCGGGCGCATGTATTCGTTTTCAAGCCAGCCGAGGGCGGCGAGCACGTCCCCGGCCTCATCCACGCCGTCGTGCTTACCCTGGCTCAAACCCATTCCACGAAAGTTGAAGCGCAGCACCGGCCAGCCCAGCCCCCACGCCGGATCGTTTAGAGCCTTCATGGCGTGGTAAACCACCTTGTTGTGCATGGTGCCGCCGAAGAGCGGATGAGGAGGACAGACCAGCGCCGCAAACCGGGCATCGGGCGCACCCTCGTTCACGAGCGCCTCAAGCCGGCCCGCCGGACCGGCCAACTCAACACTTCTCAAACTGGCGCTTTGCAGCCTCGCGTCGGGCGGAGTGTGACCGATACAGGTGCCTGCTGCCATAGAGGTCATGCCACTCACCATTCTACGCGCAGGAGATAAGGATTTCCTCATGCGCAATTGTCACCGCGACTGGGTTGCCGCCGGGGTTCCCGAATGCTGCGCGGGATAGACAAATGCAAGCCCGCGTTCTTGTGATTGCGCAAGAGCTTGTAGGATATTCTGGCAATATCATGACCGTTCGACAGCCCGCCGATCCGAATGCCGCTCGTTGCGATTCGCTCGACCCCATCGAGTTTACACGCCAATTATGCGAGATCGAGTCCACGACTTATAACGAGGGGGCGGCGGGCGACTTTCTGGCCGGCTTCCTCGCCGAGCGAGGGTGGACCGTCGAGAAGACCGGGGTGGCCCAGCCGAATGAGAACGCCGGCGGAGGCCCGCGCTGGAATGTCTATGCGGGCGCGGCGGACGAGACGCCGGATCTTGTTTTCTCAACGCACATCGATACCGTGCCACCCTATATTCCCTTCAGCGAAGACGCGGAGTTCGTTTACGGCCGCGGAGTTTGCGATGCCAAAGGCATTCTTGCCGCGCAGGTGGCTGCCGCCGAAGTGCTTCGAGCCGAGGGATTTCGGGTTGGGCTGCTCTTTGTAAGCGGCGAAGAGCGCGACTCGGCCGGGGCCACGGCTGCCAACGAAGCGCCCAAGGGCAGCCGCTTCCTGATCAACGGCGAGCCTACGGACAATCGCCTGGCCGTGGCCTCGAAGGGCGCACTGCGCGCGGCCTTCAAGTCCGCCGGCAAGATGGCCCACTCGGCCTATCCCGAATTGGGCGAGAGCGCCGTCCACAAGCTCGTCTTGGTGCTGGGCAAGGTACTGGCTCTTCCGCTGCCGGCGCTGGAGGGCATTGGACCCAGCACCGTGAACATTGGCCAGATCCACGGCGGTTACGCGCCCAACGTTATCGCCGACAAGGCCGAGGCCCAGGTGCTGGTCCGCACGGTCACAGACTCGGCCGAGGTGCGCGCCCAGCTGATCGAAGCGGCGGGCGATCTGGCCGAGGTGGAGTTCACGCTCGACACTCCGTTCATCCGCCTGCGCGCCGTCGAAGGCCTGCCCACCATGGTTGCCAAGTTCTCTACCGACATTCCCCAGTTGAGCAACTGGGGCGAGCCGCTGTTGCTCGGCCCGGGCTCCATCCATGTAGCCCACACGCCCTTCGAGAAACTGGCCAAGAAGGAACTGCTCGAAGCGGTTCAGTTGTACATCGAGGTGGCCAGGCAACTGCTGAAGTGAGACTACCCGCAGTTCTGGTAAACTCAGGGAGCATTTTAGGTCGCCGCAAACGCTATGCTGACTTCACTCAGAATCCGGAACTTCAAGGCCTGGAAGGACACTGGCGATGTTCGCCTCGCACCGTTGACCGTTATCTTTGGGGCGAATAGCGCCGGAAAAAGTAGCTTGGGACACCTACTTCTCGCGCTTAAGCAGACTGCGCTCGCCACGGACCGGAAACGGGCATTGCACCTTGGTGACACCAATTCCCTGATCGACCTGGGGACTCTTAAAGACTGCCTGTACGAGCATGACCTTTCATCGAGTCTGGATTTTGAACTCACATGGGGCTTGCCGAAGCCGCTAACTGTGCGCGACCTGCACGAGAGAAGCAACACTTACACTGGAACCGCGCTTTCATTAAAGGCGTCCTTGAAGGCTGACAAGAAGGAGCAGCCGGAGATTCAAGGATTTGAGTATGGACTGCGCGATGGTGAGAAATCCGCTCTTGAAATAGAGCATCGGCTCAACGGCAGCGGCAGGTGGGCACTGAACTCGGAGGCATATCGATTTGTTCAAGCGGTAGGAAGAAAGTGGGACCTAACTGAACCGGAGAAGTTCTATAGGGTTTCCGAGACGAGCATTTCGAGGTACCAAAATGCCGGGTTCCTGGCGGATTTTGCGCTGCAAACAGAGCGAATGTTATCGGGCATAAGCTACTTGGGCCCCTTACGCGAACATCCACGGAGGATTTACCAATGGTCCGGCGACACGCCCGAGGACGTGGGTCAAACAGGCAAATCGGCGGTCGCAGCCATCCTTGCCGCGCAGCAGGATGGAAGAAAGCTGAACAGGGGCTGGAAGAGGCCGACCAAGACTTTTGCGGAATTCGTTGCGCAATGGCTTACAGAGATGAAGGTAATTCACAGTTTCGCGGTGAGGCCGGTAGCCGAGGGGCGAAAGGAATTCGAGGTTCTCATTCGAACCCAAGCTTGGTCCCCAGAGGTCAAAATCACCGATGTGGGATTTGGGGTCTCGCAAGTTCTCCCCGCCCTCGTTCAGGCATTCTATTGCCCGCCCCATTCTACGATCTGGATGGAGCAGCCTGAGATACACTTGCACCCGCAAGTTCAGTCCGACCTTGCCGATGTATTCATTTCGGCGGTGCAGTCGTATCAGGACAACAAGGAGAGAAACGTCCAGCTCATCGTCGAAAGCCATTCCGAGCATTTCTTGACGCGACTTCAACGAAGAATCGCTGAGGACATCATCAAGCCAAGCGAAGTTGCAGTTTATTTCTGTCGGAATACTGAGGCGGGGGCTGTTCTTGAGTCGCTCGACCTCAACCTTTTCGGCGAGATTGAGAATTGGCCGGAGAATTTCTTCGGGGATCAGATGGGAGACTTGTCCGCGCGGGCTCTTGCGGCCCAACGGCGCAAATCGCAGGGGGCTGGAGCGTGAAAGCCGGCTCTCTCCGCGTAATTGACACCAATGTCTTGCTTGTTGCCAATCAACAGCATCCGGGCGTCTCCGCCGGGTGCGTGATTGCATGTATCGAAGCACTGGACTGGATTCGCAAGGGAGGAACTGTCGCCCTGGATGATGGATATGAAATTCTGAGTGAATACAGGCGCAAGACAGCGCCAAATAACGGGAATCGCGTTGGCGACGGGTTCCTGAAATGGCTATTTCAGAATGCAGGAGACCAGCGGCGCGTTGTGAGTGTGCCCATCGAGACGCATGCAACGAGGGGCTACGTCGCGTTTCCAGATGACGCGGAGTTGCACCGGTTCGACCGTTCAGATCGGAAGTTTGTCGCCGTGGCGGCCGCGCATCCAAGTTGACCGCCAATCCTGCAGGCGACCGATTCAAAATGGACGCTGTGGTCCGAGAGATTATTGGCGCATGGGATCAGAGTAGAATTCCTGTGCCCACACGATGTTTCGGCATTCATAAAGAGAAAGAGACCACGCCGAACAAGCCGCATCGGGGCCACCCGATAGCATCTTTGTCGAAGCCCTAGCTAATGCTTCGTGCGGGTTCCCAGCCGCGCCTCCGCCCCGGCAGCCCTGCCGCAGCTACTGCTGCGGCGCGGGCGCTGGAGTCTGTGGGGCAGGCGCTGAGGGCGTCACAGCCGGTTGCGCCGCGGGGGCCTCGGGCTTCTTCTTCTTGTCGGTCAGGCGCGTCTTGTCGCCGGTGGTGGTGGCCCTCTTTGTCCTTTTCTTTGTGGACGTATCGCCAGAGAGGCCGAGCGGCGCGGCCTGGGTCTGCCGGTCGGCAACCTCGGCGGCATCCGGAGCAGCGGGAGCTTGCTTGTCTACCTTCGGTCCCTTGGCTTTGGGCTGCTTGGGCTGTTTGGCTCGAGCCGTGAAACGCGTCTTCCCTTCAGGCTTGGCCGTTGCCTCGAACGGATTCGCCTGTGAGCAGCACGTAACTGAACGAAAGCGGCTAGGGCACAT
>CAWCWQ010000063.1:0-16133 GCA_963799145.1 uncultured Acidobacteriaceae bacterium
CAAGCTGCGGAAGTTGGGCTAGACTGAAACCATGCTGGACGAACTGGAGTTCCGCAATCTGGCCGGCACGGCTCTTGACTCGCTGATGCAGCACTTGATCGCGCGCGAGAAAGACGAGGCCGGCTTCGAGGTCGAGGAGCAGGGCGGAGCGCTACAGGTGCTCTTCGAGGAGCCGCCGGGCAAGTTTGTGATCACGCCGAACGCGCCGGTGCGGCAGATTTGGATTTCGGCGCTCTCGACCAGCTTCAAGCTCGATTGGAATGGGGCGGCCTCGGCATTCGTGCTGCCGCGCACGGGTGAGCACCTGACGGCGCTTGTGGATCGGTTGATCGGGGAGCAACTCGCAGCCTAGCGCCCGCGGCGCAGGTAGGCGGATTGCTGTAAGACTCCTTGTACGAGTAACATTTCGGCGCATTCGGAGGAGGGCAAGCATGAACTTGGCGCGACTTGCTGCGATCGTTGCTGGCGCGGGAATTGTTTCTTCGCTCACAGACTGGTTCTTCGCCGGCGATTGGATTCACCGGCGCCACACCTATCCTGAAATCTGGCGCAAGGGAGCCGAGTAGAAAGCGATCACCCTGACCAGTCCCCTGCCGTTTCTGACCTGCGGCGTCTTTGCCTGTGTCGTTGCCCGGCTGGGCCTGCATTCTGTATCGAGTGCTGTCAAACTGGCGGTTGCGGTGTGGTTGATCGGTCCGCTGCCGCTGATCCTAACAAATGCCGCATTTATCAAGATGCACCGGGTATTTGTGGCGGCCCAGGCGATCGGCTGGCTGGTAAAGCTCTTGATTGCTGCAGTGGCGGTTGGCTGGCTTCTATATTGAAGCGGACCGCAGCATTTATTCAGCCTGACGAGGAGAGGGAATCGGGGCCGCAGCGACTCTGGACAACTATCGGTTTTGTAAATCGCATTCCCTTAGTGCCCATTGGTCTGGCTCGCGGCCAGCTGCTTTACAAAGTCGAAGGTGCAGGGCCGTCCCACGATGCCCAGGCCCTCGTCGCGGACTCCCGAGCCTTCCGTCTCCTTGAATTGGGCCTTGATGTTGTAGCTGTAATTCGATCCCTGTCCAACGAAGATTCCGCGAGCATATTGCTTGGAGGCTACGATGCCGCTGGCGGAGAGTTTGGCCGCGCCGTCGCCGGCTATCTTGCCTTCGATCAGCAGGTAGCCGGGCTGGCCCTCGGTGCCGTGCTCCCCGCGGAAGGCGCCGTCCTTGACGACAGCGGGAAACTTCCAGGTGTAGCCCTCGGTTTTTCCTTTGTCGGGACAGGTCAGAGTCGTGAGCCAGTTGCCGTCGAACTTCTCACTGGCGATCAAGATTGCGGGTACAAGAACAAAAGCGCAAACAACAACAAGCCGTGCCGCTTTCCGCATGAGCTTTCCCTCGTTCGAAGGGCAATTCTAGCAGGGCTCTCCCGTGAAGGTCCACAGCCACGGACAGGTTGCGGGAAGCGGACGGTACGGCGCGAGTGCCGCACCGCCCACTGGTCTCTACTGCAACGAATAAACGGTCTTCAGAACCTTTTCCGCAACACTCTTGGGAAGTGGGGCGTAGGAGAATGCCGAGACTTCGCTCTCGCCGGAGTTGACGATCCAACTGAGCAGATCGATAAGTACCTTGCCCTTGGCGGGATCGGCGGCGTGAACGGGAATCAGCAGGTAAGTGAAGCTGGAGATGGGGTAAGCGTCGGCGCCAGGCGCGTTGGTGATGGATATCCGGTAGTCGGCGGGAAGCTGCTTGATGCTGGCTGCGGCCTCGGTAACGCCTTCGATCGAGGCCCTTTCCCAGTTGCCGGCCGCGTTCTTTACTTCGCCGTAGCTGATCTTGTTCTGCAGCGCGTAAATCAATTCGACGTAGCCGATGGCGCCCGGTAGCTGGCGCACCAGGCCGGCCACGCCCTCATTGCCCTTGCCGCCCACGCCTACCGGCCAACTGGGCGACGAGCCCTTGCCGGGTCCATTGGCCCACTCGGAGCTGACCTTGCTCAGGTAGTCGGTCCAGATGAACGAGGTGCCGCTGCCGTCGGAACGGTGGACGACGATGATCTTCTGGTCGGGCAACTTGACGCCCGGATTGTCTTTGGCGATGCGGCCGTCGTTCCAGCTCGAAATCTTGCCCAGGTAAATATCGGCAAGCACGTCGCCGCTGAACTTGACGTTGTCGACGCCGGGAACGTTGAAGATGGGCACAACGGCGCCCAGCACGGTGGGAATATGAACCAGCTTGATCTTGGAAGCGCCCAGCGCCTCGTCGGTCATGGGCATGTCGGAAGCGCCAAAGTCGACGAGACCTGCCGTAACCTGGCGGATTCCGCCGCCCGATCCGATGGACTGGTAGTTGATTTCGACGCCGGGATGCGCGGCGCTGTACTCGCTGAACCACTTGGAATAGATCGGATAGGGGAAGGTGGCGCCCGCACCGGTCAACTTCTGGGCCTGAGCGGCGCTCAAGGCCAAAACGAACAACATGACTGCAACCAACGTCTTTTTCACAGATTGCTCCCTTGCAGATTTACTGCCGGATACCATTGTCAACGCGAAATGTTAAGGGGATTTGAATAGACGATAGCTATACTTCATAAATCATTCGTCCGGTGAGGCGGCTGCGGTTCCACGGCGCGCTCTAACGGCATTTCCACGTCCCGTGTCCGTCTGGAGCTTTGTGAAGAGCTGACAACCCTATTACCGCAACGATGCGATTGTCCCAAGCACCCTTTCCGCAATCGGCTTCGGCAGCGGCGCATAGGAGAGAGCCGAGGCTTCGCTCTGGCCGGAGGTGACGATCCAACCCAGCAGATCCTTGAGCGCCCTGCCCTTGGCCGCATCGGGAGACTTGAGCGGGACCAGCAGCCAGGTGAAGCTTGAGATGGGGTAAGCATTCGTGCCTGGAGCGTTGGTGATGGAAACGCGGTAGTCGGCGGGAATCTCCTTAACACTCGCCGCAGCCTCGGTGACGCCCTCGATGGAGGCAGTTACCCAGCTGCCGGCGGCGTTCCTAATTGCGCCGAAACTGACGTTGTCTTGCAGAGCGTAGATAAGCTCGACGTATCCGATGGCTCACGCCGACTTGCGAACCATACTGGCCATGGCCGCATTGCTCCCAGCGCCTATACCCACAGGCCAAGCAGGCGAGATGCCTTGGCCTGGTCCGTTAGCCCACTCCCTGCTGACCTTGCTCAGGTAATCGGTAAATATGTAGCTGGTGCCGCTACCGTCGGAGCGGTGAATCACGACGATTCTCCGGCCGGGCAGGTTCACCACCGGATTGTCTTTGGCGATGCGCGCGTCGTTCCAGTTCTGGATTCTTCCCAGATAGATGTCCGCGAGCACGCCGCCGCGGAACCTAATATTCGTGATGCCGGGGATGTTGAAGATGGGCACGACGGCGCCCAGCACGGTGGGAATATGAACCAGCTTGATCTTGGACCCTGCCAGCGCATCGTCGGTCATCGGTCCGTCTGTGGCGCCAAAGTCCACCAGACCGGCGGTGACCTCGCGGATGCCGCCACCGGAGCCGATCGCCCGGTAGCGGAAATTCACATCGGGATGCGCCGCATTGTACTCGCTAAACCATTTCGAATAAATCGGGTAAGGGAGGGTCGCGCCAGCGGCGGTCAACTTCTGAGCCGGAGCCTTGCCCAACGCAAGGGCCAGGAGCACTATGACAATCGAAGTTCTTCTCATGGGCACATCTATCACGGTACTACTCCTCACCCGATTGTCGATGGCAACGTTTGGAGGCTTTGAATCGATAAGGGCCAAGTTGTGTCTAGGCTTATGTCCGCGAAGCGGCGGCGAGATCCACATTCGCATTGGCGCCATGCAAATCGTTCGTTCCATGCGCCAGGGGCAGTGTGAAGTGGAAGGTGGCGCCGGCGCCGAGCTCGCTTTCAGCCCACAGGCGTCCGCCATGGGCCTGGACGATGTGCTTGACGATGGCGAGACCGAGCCCAGTGCCGCCGGATTCGCGGGAGCGGGCTTTGTCGACGCGGTAAAAGCGCTCGAAGATGCGATCGAGATGCTCGGAGGCGATGCCGGGGCCGAAGTCCTGGACGAAGAACTCGACCTCGGAGTCGAGAAGGCGGGCTCCGGCGCGAATGCGTTTTCCGGATTTGGCGTATTTGAGGGAGTTCTCGATGAGGTTGCCGAAGACCTGGTGCATGGCGTCGGGGTCCGCCATTACCTGAGCCTCCGGCGCGCCGGCCGATTCCAGCTCGATCCCGGCGTCAACCACAATTCCGCCCAGGGATTCGATGGCGTCTTCAATCAGGGCCGAGGAGCGGGTAGGTTGCAGGGCGAGCTTGTAATCGGGGCTCTCGATGCTGGCCAGGGCGAGCAAATCCTCGGTGAGGCGATTCATCCGGTTGGCATTTTTCAGGATGACGCCCAGGAATTCATGGGTGACCGCGGGGCGAGTTTCGGGATCCTCGATGAGCGTCTCGACGTAGCCCTGGATGGAGGTAAGCGGCGTGCGCAGTTCATGGCTGACGTTTGCGATGAAGTCGCGGCGGGTTTTTTCCGCAGCCTCGATGGCGGTAACGTCGTGCAGCACAGCGAGCGCGCCGCCGCTGGGCAGCGGGGCCGCGCTGATCTCGAAGATGCGGCCCGGCGCCAACGAGCCGGCCCGGCCAAAGCGCACCTCGGGCTGTCCGGGACGGCGCTCGAGGGCCGCGCGGACGCAGGCCAGAACCTCGGGGTCGCGGACCGAAAGGGCCAGCGGGCGGCCGGCGCGTATTTGCGTTCCAGCGATGCGCCGCATGACGGCGTTGGACCAGCTTACTATCCCCTCGGGAGTGACGGCGACCACTGCCTCCTGCATGGAATCGAGCATGGCAGCCAGCTCCAGGCGGCGGTTCTCGATCTCTGCGAAGCTCCGGCCAAGGCTTTCGGCGCTCTGGTTGAGGGCCGCTTCCAAAGCGGGAAGGTCGTTGCCCGCCTGGGCAATGTGAGCTTTCATGTCGCCTTCAGCCATCCGCTTCGCAAACTCGGCGATTCGCTTTAGACGCCATTCGATGCGTCCGCTGACCCAGGCGGCGGCAGGCACGGCGGCCGCCAGCGCGATCAGGCCTGACCACAGCGCCTGGAGAGCCAGCCTATGAACAGCTCCCGCGGCGGAGCGCTCCACCAGGGGACGAGCCACCAGCTCCACCGCCGCGATCTCGAAGACCATCAGCAGGAGAAAGAGGCCGAGGAGCTTGGTGAAGACTTTGCGGGTCAATGAGCGCCGCTCCCATCCGGCACGTTCGGGCGCGCGGCCAGCCTTCTATTCGCCCTTGGGGAGCTCGAAGCGATAGCCGGCGCCGCGCACCGTTTTCAGATAGCGCGGATTCTCCGGATCGATCTCGATCTTCTCACGAATTCGGCGCACATAGACGTCAACCGAGCGGGGCGTTACAAAGCGCGCGTCTCCCCAGACGGCATCGAGCAGGCGGTCGCGGCTGAAGACGCGGCCCGGGTGCCGGGCAAGATAGTCCAGTAGGCGGAACTCGGTGGCCGTGGTCGTGGTCAACTCGCCGCGCACCCTCAACTGCATGGCGTTGGCGTCGATAATCACCTCTTCGAAGCTGATGATCGAGGGCGAAGTGGGCCGCTCGAAACGGCGCAGGACGGCCTTGACGCGGGCCACCAGCTCGCGGGTGGCAAAGGGCTTGGTGATGTAGTCGTCGGCGCCCAATTCCAGACCCAGCACGCGGTCGTTCTCGCTGGCGCGCGCGGTCAAAAAGATGATGGGAATGGTGGAAAGCGCGGGATTCAGGCGCAGGCGGCGGCAAACGTCGAGGCCGTCTCCGCCGGGAACCATGATGTCCAGCAGAAAGAGGGCCGGCGGCTGGCGCTCGGCATCGGGAATCAGGTTGGTGGGGGTCACGAACAGGCGCGCTGCAAACCCCGCTGCTTCCAGGTGATGCTGCACCAGCCGGGCAATATCGGTGTCGTCCTCAAGAACAAATACAGTTTGGCTCAAACGCTCCGCCCTCGCCCTGCGGCCGTTGACTGCGCGATGCGGAGGCCGCACGGAACCATTAACAGAGTAATTCAATGAGGCAAATAGATTGCAAACGTTCGATGAATTTGGGCGGGAAACGGGCCTTCCGCGTCAATATCCCGTCTTGGCCAGGTAGACCATCAGCAGTCCGTTGCCGCCTGTGGCGAGATAGTTGGTGGATGAGGACATAAAGACCACGTAATGCCCATCGCCACCGATCTGGGGATAATCATTTATGGCGTTGGACTCGACATCGAAATACGGATAGTTGGTCACCGAAACGCGCACGGTGCTGGGGTTGCAGCCGGCGGGCGCGCCAAAACAGGTGTCGCGCACGTAAATATCCTTCCAGCCGCAAGCAGAGAACTGATCGCCGGGAACCAGATTCGAGGCCAGCGAGGCAAAGGCGATAAAGCGCCCGGTTTCGCTGCTCGACGAATTGTTCGTCGAGCAGTTGGGCAGCGATCCATCGTTGCCGATGGAGGCAAGAGCAGTAGATGCCGTGCAACCTGCGGGCGCGCCAAAGCAATTATCGTGCACATAGGCCGCCATCCAACTCACGCTCTGCGCAACCAGATTCGTCGCATCGGAGGCAAAGACAACAAAGCGCCCATCGCCGCTGATGGAAGGAACCGTCTCGCCGTCCGGTGTTTGGTTGGGCGCCACGCCGCCGTAGCCCAGGCTTTCGTCGGTGACGTTGGGCGCGCATCCGGCAGGTGCGCCGATGCAGGTATCGCGCACCATGATCGTTCCATCGGCATTGGGATCACCCGGAATCAGATTGGTTGAAAAGTCCTTGAAGACGACATAGCGGCCGCCGGAACTCACATTCTGTGGGCCGCCGCCTTCATTGCCTACCACGCCTGTCGCCGATTGCGAGGCCACCTGCGTAGAGGGTGTGCAACCTGGGGGCGCGCCAAGACACGTATCGCGCAGGTAGGTGATGGGAGAGCCGTTCAGACTATTTCCTGACGTGTCGGAGGGATTGTAATCGAAGGTCACGTAGCGACCATCGGGGCTGATGCCAGGGCTATTCCCGCCTAATACATTGTTATTCCCATCGACATTGACCGGTATCGTGCTGGGAATGCAACCGGCTGGGGCCCCGATGCAAGTATCGCGCGCAAAAACGCAAGATGAATAGACAAGACCGGTGTCGCAAGCCGAGCTATTGGGCAGGATGTTGTCGGCATCGGCATCGAAGGCAACATAGCGGCCATCGCCGCTGATCGAAAAAGTGCGGCTATGATGATCGGGTGGCGAGCCATCGTAAGTTACCGAGATAGGGATGGTGCTGGGCGTGCAACCGGCAGGCGCGCCAATGCAGGTGTCCCGCTCATAGATCTGCTGATAGGAGCTTGAAACACCCGCGCCCAGGTTTGTCGCCGCTGACCGAAAGGCAACATACCGGCCAGTGGCGCTGATGGAGGGCGCAACCAAACTGCTAACATTGGCAGGTGTGCCGTCGGGGGCGACAGTGATCATTTGAACGACGCCCGCCGTGGCTGCCGCCGGGGAGGCGATATAGAATGGGAGGGCGTTGGAGGTAACTCCAGTGGCCGCATCATGCACCGTAATTCTGGCCGAACCCGGCGCGGCAACCATGGCGGCGGTGACTGGGGCGTTTAGGTCTGCACTGTCGGCAAATGAGGTTGCCAATGGAGTTCCAGTCCATTCAATCTCCGATGTGCTAGTAAATCCAGTTCCGCTCACAAGAAATGTAAATCCTTTTTGACCAGCGATGGCAAATAAACCTGAATTCGTAGTTGTCAACCATCCTACACCAGTAAGAGTGATTATCTGCGGCGGTGTTTTATTTCCACTGCCGCCGCTTCCTCCTCCGCAACCAGTCAGTAATGCCGCCGCAATAGCTGCTGAACTGAAAATGCATCCGGCGTTGTAATTCCCCATGTCTGCCTCCATTCTCATTCCGTCAACCGAATTCTTCCCAACAAGAAAATCCCGGCAATGCGTCTCAATACTCAGCTTCCTCCAGTCAAATTGGTCCCGGAAGCGACAGCCGTAAATGCGGGTGAAGAAAAGTAGTTGGCGTTGAACGTGAAGGATGTTGAAATGGGGTAGTTGCTCGATATCCCATTATTGACAGATACCACATCGATGGACGTTCCGTTATTTGGCACAGTTGCCGTCACCGGCGAGCCGGCGGTGGAGTCGATGACCAAAGCAAGCCCCTGAGCCAGCTGATTGGAAGTGGTTGTTGCGCCAAAACCATAGGTAAAGGTTTGGCCCGCAATAGTGATGGAGATTGTCCCGGCGTTGGGGACGGTGACCGGGCAACTATAGGAATGACCCGCGCAGGGGTTGAACGTGTAAATCTGCGGCGCGCCGGAGATGGACACCGTCGCCGTTCCAGGCGTTCCCGTCGAACTGCCGTCAAGAACGGTGATGGTCTATCCCATGACGTTGATCACGCCGGTGCGATCCGCGCTGCCGGTATCTTGCGCGGCTTGCCAGCTAAACGAGCCTGATCCTGTTCCACCTGCGCCTGATGTGACAGTAAGCCATGCGGCATTGGAGACTGCCGACCAAACGCAATTCTGTTGCGTTGTCACCTGGACGGTCATTGTTTCACCCGATGCAGGTGAAGTGACAAAGGGCGGTTCCGAGAGCGTGTAGGAGCAGGCGGCTTGTTCGTAGACAGTGAACAAAACAGAGGAGGTTCCATTGCCCACTAAGATTTTTCCGGTTAGCGGTCCGTTTGAGGCATTCGGTGCAGCTGTGAAAGAGATGGTGCCGCTTGAGACTCCATTGGGATTGGCGCTAATGGTCAGCCAGGGCGCCTGGCTGGATGCATTCCAAAGGCATCCCGGAGAGGTGGTCAACGCGAAACTTCCGCTTCCGCCCAATCCAGATTCAGCCACCTGATTCGATGGGAGGCTGAAGCTGCAACCGGCCTGGGTTTGAACGCCGAATTCCGTAATTAGAGCTGCATCGATTGCGGGATGCACATAAGTGCTCTTGAGCGCTCCAGTGTGAGAATCCGCACCGTTGATCACATTTTGGTAGGCCGTTGCGGAGGGATAATATTGGCTGGACAATTGAACGATTCCATCCGATGTGGTATCCGTTGGCAGGTCCACGGCGCTATTCCACGCAATATCCACGTCATCCATGATTTTCATCAATGTGGTGAAACTCTGGATTTGACCCATGACATATTGGTCGATCTGCTCGCAATCCGCACCGCCCGGATTGCAATTATCGTCCAGGCTCAGTTCGACTGCATCCCAGAAGGCTGAAACGACCAGAAAAAGGTACTATTCCTCCATTCCCCGCGCGATGGCGCGTTCGCCGCAAGAATCTGTAGGCAGGCAGCATGGCGCGCCAGGCGCGGGGCACTCCAGACTTGCGGCGCCATTAACAAGAATGCGCGAGAAGGCAAAACGCTGCGGGGTGTTGCCAATGATGGCAGCCTGCTTAAAGTCTTCCGCTATTGGCGGGGAATTGAGAGCATTGAGGAAAGGACTGCCGGGCACGAGATCGGAGAATGCGCCTAAATCATTTCCTAAAACCTCTGGTACAACGGTCGACGAGCCTAATAACATCAGATATCCAAAATAGCACAGCGCCTGGCACGGGTCATAGAAACATCCTTCATTTACAAGAAAATTGACTCCTGCGTACCCCATTACACCCGCAACTACGCCCGCTGAACCCACAACAGAATTTGCTCCCAGATGCGGCGTATCGACGGTTAGGACTCCGGAAACAGTTCCTGGTCCTTGAATTTGAAAGTATTGAGCAGCATACCGCGAGATCAGTCCGCCTTGGCTATGACCGATCAGGATATAATTCTTCCCTCCAACAGCATTGATTTCGTTGATGAGAGCCTGCCCCTGCGAGGCAAGAGGGGATGTTGAACTAAAAGATGGGACTATCTCATTCCCAAACAAAAAGTCCGGATTGATCCAGTTCGCCATGACCGTCCAGGAGCAAGAGTTGGAAAGAAGTCCGTGTTGGAGAACGAGATTTTGTGATCCGCCAAGGTTGTAGACGTTTGTATTGCAATTGGCAGGCACTATGATGGAGGGCGCAGATACCGCGGCCGGATCAGGAGGAGGGGTTGGCAGGGATTGTGTTGTTCCAGGCAATAGCGGAGGCAGGGTCTTGATGGTATTTGCCATGGATGCTCTGGCCAGATCATTTCGAGGCGTTCTCGCTCCAACTATGGTTGGCAAGTTGAAGCGTTACGCTTGATGTGGATGCGCTGACGCCTGAAGGCACGACTGTGATCTGCTGTGCCATCCAGTTCGAACCCGACAGCGTATAGTTCCAAATGGCCGATCCACCCGACGGCAAGGGAACCGTCATGGTTGCCGTCGTCGATCCAGAGCCATATGCAAGGGAAGCGCCCAAAAGGTTTGCGTGGTTCTGGAGATTGCTTACGATGATGCCTCCAGTCACAGTTGCCCCGGGATTACCCCCAAGAAAACTGATCGGCGTGTTGGCTGTGAAGCTGGCATTTGGCACGGTAAACGGGATTGGGTTTCCGCTTAAATCAAATGCGGTGATCTGCCCGCCAGCATACCGCAACATACTGGTTGTACCCCCTCCTGTTCCGTAGGGGTTGAGCGCATTCCCTTTGGGCCAAATATTTGCCACTACAGCCAGGTTCGAATCATAACCAAGTTCAATGTGGAAAGTTCTGGACGGTGAAGCAATTGGTATAATGTTTGAGGTCGTTTGCGTCGTGGGGTTATAGACGGCGCTGGGAAGGGTGATGGTATCGTTGGTCTGAACCGTAATATCCGCAGTTATCCAGGTATCGGCGCTGTTGATGCCCGAGTTCTGCGAAAGCGCAGACTGGGCTGTCGCAGGGACTGATAAGCAACAAGTTGCAAGAACCGACGGCGACAACGTAATCCGTCGAGACATGTGCGTACCTCCAAACCTAGGCATACCTACGGCCTTAGTATTCTTTCCGAATACTGGGAATGAACCCTTAGAGCGATCACACAAAAGTAATCCTTCAGGGAACCCAAAAGTTTCTTGCCAACCTCATAATCCAACCTGCGTTTGGCGTCAAGTTAATTCTTCGGCGTGTCTTTGGTCGCCGAGTTTAGATATTCCGGGGGCAGCGGGGCTGGATGCCCCACCCTCGCCGCGTCTTTGTCTTTGCGGCTAGGTCTGTGACCAGATGATTTCGTACCTCGAGTTCAAGCTATCCCAGGTCCCAAAATCGGGACCTGGGGCACCCAGAGTTGGTACAACTTCATGCGGTCAGAGACCTAGTGTGGGTTCGCACAATTCTTAAGATTGCCTTTAGTTTGTTTAACTTACAATCCTGTTTCTTCCCAGAAGAAGCGGTGAACGCCGATCAGGCGATGGCTTCAAGCTCGGCGATGTAGTCGATTACCGCCTCGCTCCAGCCGTCGATGTGCGTCCACTCGCCGTAGCCCACGCCGTTGCGGCTGCTGGCTACGTTGATGGCGTAGCCCATGCCCTTCGGCGCGTATCATGCCGTGGAAACCGATTCGGGCCTGGCGCGCAAGATGCAGGCCAGTTCCGATTACGAGCCGGTACGTGTGCTGATGCTGCTGGAGGCTCTTCTCTTCCCCGCGCCCAAGGATGTGGGATACCCCTTCCCGAAAGATCCTCAGTTGAATTGGTAGATGAAACAGGGCTCCGTTCCGTCTGCCGATCTAGCGCATATCACTCCTGTCTTGGACAAGAATGAGAGTCCTTGCCTTCAATTCCAAATACTCGCAGGACGTTTCCGCTTATGCGCCGAGAGTTCCGGCGTTCTTAAGCCGCGAGAGTGGGACGGTCGAAGCCTCTCCGGAACAGAATGTCACAGCTCAGGCATCGTACATGGCAGGGGACAGAATCGAAACAGCAATTCGAATGGCTGGCGGTCCTCATATCCACTCGCAAATCGAAACGGCGCAATGACGAGCCCGTAAGCATGCGATCACCGAGCCATCGTAGCGGGGGCAGGCAGATCCGGCCAGATGGTCGCCTAATCGGGAACTGAACCACAACTCAGCGTCCGGTTTCAGGTTGTTTCATGTGGACGATGTGGAGGCAGCCGTCTTCGCCGGTCCAGACCTGGAATCCAAGACTGTTTGGAAACAATACAGCGCAACTCTCAAAGTCGCCGCATTCACCCGAAGCGCGCCTTCTTGACGGTCTGCCGGAAATCTTCGCCGGTCATCTCCACGCGGACGCACATCTCGGCCAGCCGGGACCTCATGCGGTCGCCGATGCGGTCGCCGAGGGTTTGTTCGCGGGCGGCGCGCTCCGCTTCGGTCTGCGCGCCGCTTCCCGCGGGCAGGTCGGCGTAGTTGGTGGTAATGATGGTGGTCTGCTTGTCGTTGTAGCGGGTGTTCAGGATGAGGGCCACCGTGTCCCAGACCCACTCGTTGGGCTTTTGCGCGCCCAGGTCGTCCAGCACCAGCACCTCGGCGGCAAAGACCGGCTTGAGCAGTTCCAGTTCGGTGGTGTGCACCTGGGGGTTGTAGCTGTTCTGGATGCTCTTGAGCAGCTCGCGATAGTCGCAGAAGAGGCCCTTGACGCCGCGCTCCTGCACCAGCCGGCGGAGCACGCCCACGGCCAGGTGGGTCTTGCCCACGCCGATGGAGCCGGTAAAAAGCAGACCCTTGCCGGCCGTATCGACCGGGTAGGCCTCGACAAATTTGCGGGCGGTCAGGTGGGCGCGGCCCAGCGAGGGGTCGGCGCCGCGAAAGGCGGTCTCGTAGCCGTCCAGCGTGTAATGGCGGTAGCGCTCGGGGATGTGCGCGGCGGCCAGGCGGCGCTCTTCGCGCTCCATCTCCTGGCACTCGCAGGCGCGCGAGACCCACAGGCCCGCGCCGTTGACCACCCGCACCAGCCCTACTCCGTCGCAGATTGCGCAGACGCTCACCTGAATTCAAGCCTAGCGCAAGCCGGGCGGGAACGCGCCGGTGGTTTACGCGGCCCCGATTGTGGAAAAGGACGCAGCCCCCAGCTTTCGCCGCGGAGCCTGGTTGGTTGAACCGGGGTTCCGCTCCTGGCTGTTTCCAGCTTTGTCGAGCGCCACGGCGACTGCGAGGCAAGGGTTGGGCAACCGGCTATCCGCTGCTTTAATTCTGGTTGAAAGTGGCTGATTCTTGGCTGAAAGTGGCTCATTTTGAGCTGAAAAGCCGGCAGAATCAGGGGTTTGGGGTTACTGTCCGGTTAACGGGGATAGAATGCAGGTCATTGAAATAATTTATGTTATGAGGCGAGTGGGGTGAAAAACAGCCCCTGTATGGTGGGAGGGGGGAGGGGTCCTCCCGGTTTTGGGCAGCGCATCGAGTTGGCACGGCTCGGCTGGCGGAGGTTTGGCATACTTCCATGATGCGCCGGTGGATCGCAATTCTCAGCAAGGGCGGTCGCGCCAGGTTCCCGGCGTTTGCCGTAATGGGCGGGGCAGCCTCAGCCGCGACTATGCAGAGCAGGAAGAAGGCCCCGGCCAAAGGGAGCGTTCTGCGCGTGCGCCGGTGCATGTGGGCCGTCGGAAACAAGGTATCACCCGGCTCCCGGCCGCGTCAGTGAACGGCCTCAGTCGTTCCCATTGGCATTCCGTGTGTCAGTGCACGACTTCAGTCGTGCCGATCAGCGGCACAGAACTCGGGGGCTTCAGCCCCTGCGCGCTTGCGCTTCTCTAGATACGCCGATCCGAACGGGTACTCCTCAGGCGAGTTGGCCAGGCCAGCCTTCACAGGGTTGTTCTCTATATACTCCCGATGCTGCTGAAAGCTCGTGTCATCGACAATGCGCACATCGGAGAACCCCCGCTGCCAAATCTCGCCGCGGAATCCAAGTTCCCTGTTTGCCCGGAACGAAAAACCGCCCTTGATCAACTGCATCGCCTTCTCAAGGCTCATATCGCCGGGGATGGTCATCAGGATGTGAACGTGATTGGGCATGACAACAAAGTCGTGAACAATCATGCTTCGAGATCGCATCTTTGATCGAAGGACGTCGATGAAAAGGTTTGCCATGCGTTCGGTCTGGAAAAGTGATCGCCCTCCCGCCGTTCGCGTGGTGACAAAGAATGTCCGCGCGCATCCAGTGGCGTTCGCCGGGTCCGAAGGTCGCGAGGGTTTTGACATGGCAGGGGCTAAGGCCCTCCATTCTTTTGCAACCGCTTTCGGCACGACCATACGGGCCGCGGCAAAAGGCATTCAGAGCCGCTTGAAGTGTCAGGACACGACTCCAGCCGCGTCGATCCACAGTCCGTGTGTCAGGGCACGACTTCAGTCGTGCCGTAGAAATGCCAAATCAGACTCCGGCTTTAGCCGCTGAGGGAAGATAGACTATTGAAAATGCACCCCTCAGGGGCTAAAGCCCTCCACCTTTTTGCGGGCGCGTTCGGCACGACTAAAGTCGTGCCCTGACACAGTCGGAGCCGGAATCGGGCTTCTTCCGCGCCCTTTAAAGCCGCATCCACTCTTCCCTCTGGCGGCACGGTACTCAGGTCGACTATTGCTGGCGGCGCAGGCGGAGCCTGATCCAATTCCGCGTTGAGGTGGACCGTGCCCCCGGTCACATTAAGCGTCTTGGTCCAATCCGTAAACCCCTTCTTTTTGACCGCAATTTGGTGGCTGCCGGGTACAACTGTAACTGTCGATGGAGTGTTACCAACGAAGCCACCATCGATTTCAATGTCGGCGCCGGGGGGCGTGGACTCGACTGCGAGTGAAGCTTGGACGGGGGCGGCCTGAGAGTCAGCCGCTTGCGCGGGCGCGGCAGCGGGCGGTGGGGGCACAAAGTTTGCCATGTCGAGGTGCATGTCACCTTCAACGAAAGCTGTGACCTCGGTGCCCTGTGGAATGGTAACGTCCTTCCCTTTTATGAAAAGAAACAGCGGTGCGGCGGGGAAGAAGACGATGGAGGTCGCTACCATTGCGCCGGTCATGGCCCCGATGTGTCCGCCGCCTTTATTCTCCTGCGAGGCCCGGAGCGCCACCTTCTCATTGTCTTTGAGCCGGGCATAGCTGATCGTAACGTCGAGCTTTCCGCCGCGGCCCATACTCCTTTTGGATTGAGCGGCCGTGACGCTAGCAATCGCGGTCGCTCCTTTCGGAAGAACAACCACCTGATCCACGCTGAGGTCTTCTACAACTTCAAACGGGATCTCCTGCCCGACCTTCGCCTCTGCGGAAGAGATGGTTTGGCTGAGCCGCAGCTTCACCGGTGTGCCATCAAGCAACGTGTGAGGCGGGGGCGGGGCCGACGGGGCGGCTTGTTGCACAGCAGCCGCGGCGGACTCAGGAGCGGGTTGCGGCTGCTGAGCAGTGAGTAACGGGCAGATTCCTAAGAATATGACTGCGAGCGGATTCTTGCGCATACGGCTTCTCCTTTGCTTTCAGAACCATCCAAGGCGGCATTTGGGAGGCGCAAGAATCATCTACCCCGGACGCGAGGATGCGCAAGAGGTTTCTTGGGGTCGGGAAGGCCGTGGCGAATTCGGCGACCGGCGGACGCATGGGCCGTTCCCGGCCCTAGCCGGTACCCTTCACCGAAAAGCCGGTTATTGGAGCCTGTTGCAGAATTTCATTGAGGCTGCAAGAAGTGTCAGGGCACGACTTCAGTCGTGCCGAAAGAACAGCAATATCAGGTTGGGCTTTAGCCCCTGCGGCTTTGTTTTCAGTAATTTGCAATTCCGCAGCGGCTAAAGCCGGAACCTAAATTGGCCATTTGCGGCACGACTGAAGTCGTGCCCTGACACTTCTGGCAGCCGGGATGAGCCTTTCCGCAGCTCTGAAGTCGTGCCCTGACGCAAGGCGTGCTTGTGAAGAACTTCCCTAACCCACGATCAGCGGAGCAGACCAGTAACTCCGTGATGACCAGGGCCGCCGGCGACCGGTGTTACTGGGCCACGCTGACGGTATAGATCTTTCCGCTGCTCTCCTTGTTGGAGCTGCTTGCGGTGCCGGGGGCAAGCAGGCCGTATTCGCCTTTGCCGGCGCTGGCTGGCAGAGTGATCTGGTAGAGGCGGGGAGCGATCTTCTCCGGCTGAAAGTCGACAGCATCCCGGGTTGCTCCCGCTGTCGTGTGCAGGACTCCGCCCGCCGCGGAGAGAAACTCGCGCGCGTCGGCGGTGGTGTGAAGGCGGACCAATTGATACTCGGTAATTTCCACGGTTTCAGGCAGGTAAACGGC
>CAWCWQ010000064.1:0-7038 GCA_963799145.1 uncultured Acidobacteriaceae bacterium
GGCGAACACGGTCTTTGGCGCCGGAAGGGAACTTCCGCCACCTCCATCCGAGACTCCGACCTCTTCAGGAGCCTGTTTTGCCTGTGATGGATCGGCGCACTCAGATCCGCGCGCCGATCCATCCCGCCGTGGACAGCAAGGGCAGCCCCAACTGGGGACTGCCCTTGAAGTAAAGCCCAAGCACGCCGCCTCGGACTACGGCAGCGAGTAGCGCAGAGCGGTAAAGAACATGTTCTCGATGCCCTTGGCCCCGATGCCGGGAGTCCCCGCGCCCGACCAGGCCTCGCGAACCGCATAGCCGTACTGGATTCCCTGGCGCAGGCGGCCGCGGTCGCCTTTGTAGATGTCGTACCAGTAGCCAGGCGCCAGCTCCTGCACGTCGCGGCTCTGCGCGCCGCAGGAACCGCCGGGGTAGAAGCCGACGGAACTGCCGTTATAGCCGGGGTGGGCGGTGACCGCGCAGGCGGAGTTGTTCAGCAGCGGCGACCCATAGCCTACGGCCGCGGCGCTTGGCGCGGCCCAGTGCCCGCCCCACACTCCGGCGGCATTTTGCGCGGCGGTAGGCGCGGCCAGCGTCAGCCCGCCGGTCGAGGCTGTGCGGCTACCATAATCGCCGCCATAGTAACTCCACAGAAGCAGCCGCGGCGTGGGAGTCACCTCGGCGCTCAGCAGGCCGCTCAGATTGTGAAGGGGAACAAGCAATCCCGCGGCGTTGGCTGTCACATCGGGCAGCCCCGATGAGCCATAGCGGCCCACACCGGGACCGTACAGGCCCTTGGCGCCGATGCTCAGCTTGTCGGGCAGTACCGGAATGCGCATGCTGGCCCCCATGCCGCCCAGGACAATGCGGTTGGTATACGCGCCTGCCGTGGTCAGGGCCGGCGCCACCGGGTTGCAGCCAGCCGTGGTCTTGGGGCAACCGATGTCGTAGAGCCCGCCGTAGAGGTTGCTGTTCGTGGTCTCTCCCGGATAGACCGTCTCGTGGCCGTTTCGGATCAGGCCGAAGATCTCATAGTGGCCGATGCCCGGGTCGAGGGCCGCCTTCACCAATACGTCGGGAGCCTCGTTGAAGGAGATGTTGGCCAGGTTCGCGCAGGAGTTCACCGTCTTATAGACCGGAACCGCAACGTTGTTTCCCATAGAGTCCAGCTCATTGGTGTAGTTCACGATTGCGGTGGAGGGCGAGCAGGAGCTGATGGCGTTGTTGAAGGCGCCGGAGGACAGCCCCGCGCTGCCCAGAACCGCATACGGCGTGTTCCCCGCCAGCGAGGCGGCATAAGAGAGCTGAGGATTCTCGACCGAGATGCCCACCGCTGCCTTGTCGAAGCTCTTCACGGCCCGGAAGGCGTATTGGCGCGTCCAGACGAAGCCCGCATTGTAGTTCGGGTCGACGGTCTGGGGGACAGCCACGTCCGCCGCCGCGCTGGTGATGCCCTTCTTGTCCTCGGCCGCCAGCGACCAAATCTGGCCGACGGTGAAAGACCATTTCGAGTTGGTCTCGGCCTGCGTGTAGAGGAGTCTCTGACGAAGCAGGTAGCTGTTGGACTGGGTATTGGTGGTGCTGGCGCCCACGCCAATGAAGTCGCCCTCGTAGTAGCCGCGCAGCGTTCCCCAGCGCAGCTTTCCCTCTGCCATCAGGCTCAGGCGCGACGAACTGGCCGAGGCATAGAACTCGCTCAGCGAATAGGCGTCGGCATGTTCGTACGGAACCGCGCTGAAGGAGGTCGCTATGTCGCCGCCGGTGGCGTGGGTGCGGAAGGCGGTATCGCCCTCGAGAAAGCCGCCCGGAGTCAAGGCAATGCCCTTGTAGTGCAGCACGCTGGGGCTGTCGATCGCCTTGCGCACCTTGGCCGTCTCATCGGTGAACGCAGCAGCCTGAGCTGCCTGGCCGGTTCTCAAGCCGGTAACCGCCGACTCGAGCGTGGTGACCGCGGCCGCGTTTTCGCCGACTTCCCGCTGCTGGGCCGAAGCGGCGGCCTCGGCACGGGCAGCCGCGGCCTGGGCATCGGCGGCGATCTGCGCGGCCTGCTTCAACTGCGCGTCCTTCTCGGCCATGCCTGTCTTGAGGCTTTCAATCTGGCTCGCCTGCTCCTGCAACTGCTGGCGCAGCGCCTGGATCTCCACCTCTATGGCAGAGACAGCCGGCGTCTTGGCCTTCTTTTGAGCCGCCGGCGTCCTCTTCGGCATCTTTGTTTCGGTTGTCTGGCAATAGGAATCGAGAAGGCACAGGGCCATCATGGCCGCGGCCACGGCAAGAAGCCTGAATCTCATCGGGTCTCTCTTTCTCTCCCTGGGTGTATTGGGTTGTGATTTCCATTATGCACGGAAACCATGCCGAATCTTGCTCATCGGCGGCGATTCTACAGAAAACTTTGCGCTGGCGCTTCTACGGCTGCGCGGCCCCGTCGAGACGATCTCGCGGCAACAGGCGGCCGGAGTGTATCGTGTGTGGGCGGAACAATTCTCAAGCGCCCGCCAGCCGATTTGCGCATCCCGCCTTCGTGTGCAATCATTGCTCGGTCCCCAAATTCAATTCGGGTTGGTTGCGCATGAGCATTCGTCTGTCCAATGGTTCCGAGATTCCCATCGAAATGCACAAGATCCGCGTAGTCCAAGCGGTCCACCTGGCCCCGGCTCGCCAGCGGCTCCTGGCCATGGAAGAGGCGGGCTACAACACGTTTCTTCTTCGTACCCGCGACATCTTTCTCGACATGCTGACCGACAGCGGCACCAATGCCATGAGCGACGTTCAGCAGTCGTCCATGCTGCTGGCCGATGACGCTTACGCCGGTTCGGACAGCTTCTACAAACTGGCCGACGCCGTCAAGGAGATTCTCGGGTACGAGTATCTGCTGCCAACTCACCAGGGTCGCGCCGCCGAGCACCTGCTGGCCAAGACCTTCATCAAGCCCGGCACGTTCATCCCGATGAACTACCACTTCACCACCACCAAGGCGCACTTCAACCTGATGGGGGCAACCGTCCTGGAGCTCTTTGGGCCGGAGGCTCTGAACACGCAGAGCACTTATCCGTTCAAAGGCAATATGGACCTCGGGCGTCTCAAAGCCGCGATCGACGAGCACGGCGCCGCCAAGATCCCCTTTGTGCGCATGGAAGCGACCACCAACCTGATCGGCGGTCAGCCATTCTCGCTTGCCAATCTGCGCGCGGTGAAGGAGATGATCGAGCCCCTTGGCATTCCGCTCGTGGTGGATGCCAGCCTGATCTCGGAGAATGCCTACTTCATTCGCCAGCGCGAGGCCGGATACGAGAATTCTTCGATTCGCGCGATCATCCTTGAAATCATGGGATTAGCGGATATCTGTTATCTTTCCGGGCGCAAGAGCTGCATGGTCCGCGGCGGCTTGATTGCCACCAACCGCAAGGATCTTGACGCCGCCATTCGCCCCTGGCTGCCGGTCTACGAGGGCTTCTACACCTATGGCGGAATGTCCTCGAAGGAGATTGAGGCGATGGCCGTGGGCATGCGCGAGATGACGGAGCTCGATGTTGCCGGCTCGTCGGCCGACGCCATCAAGTACTTTGCCGGCCGGCTGCATCGAAAACGGAGTTCCGGTGGTTACGCCACCGGGCGGCCTGGCGGTCCATCTCGACGCCATGCGCTTTGTGCCGCATCTTGCCCAGACCGAATACCCCGCCGGAGCACTCGGCGCGGCGACGTTTATCGCCTCCGGCATCCGGGGCATGGAACGCGGAACCATCTCCATGGATCGCGACGAAGAGGGCAACGATGTGCCCTCCGATATCGAGCTACTGCGCCTGGCAGTCCCGCGGCGTGTATTCACGATGTCGCACTTCGAGTACGCAACCGACCGGCTGAAGTGGCTTCACGAACACCGCGACCTGATCGGCGGCCTTGAATTCTTCGAGGAGCCGCCCATCCTTCGCTTCTTTGGCGGACGCCTGAAGCCCAAGAACAACTGGGGCGCAAAGCTGGCGGCGGCCTTCGAAAAGGACTTCGGTCCCGACTGCTGATTCCGCTGTAGCTATCCCAGGTGCCCAAATTCGAGGCACCTGGGGCACCCAAGTGCTGTGGGAGGAACGGGAAAGAACCCTGGGCACCTGGGCCACCCATCTCCAGTGATTGTGCTCACTTCTCCCGGCACCTGGGCCCGCCCATCGACAAGAAGCTGAATCTGACCATCTCCAACGAACTTGCCGAGCGGCGTAAGGGGTTTTCGCCCAAGGGCGCGTAGCCGTTGTTCTTCTTTGGGATAGGATCGGAATGCCGGGATTCCCATTCTTGCCGTGTGCCCCATGCGCTTCTTTTCGCCGCATGGATGGGAAACCTCGAACCCCAACCTCCGGTTCGAAGGGAGCACAAAGATGCTGAATCGTAGGTCCCCGATGCTTATCGCAATCATCGCCGCCAGTGTGGCGGCGGCCGCGCAGGCTCCCACCACGCTCAAGGACGCCTATCGCGGTTCCTTCTATGTCGGCGCGGCTATCAACACCCCACAGATCACCGGGAGCGATGCCCGCGGAGCGGCGATTGTCGCCACGCAATTCAACTCCATCAGCCCCGAAAACGTCCTCAAGTGGGAGCGGGTTCATCCCCAGCCGGGCGTCTATACCTTCGACCTGGCCGACAAGTACGTCGAGTTCGGCGAGAAGAACCACATGTTCATCGTCGGCCACAATCTGATCTGGCACGCCCAGACTCCGGATTGGGTCTTCCAGGACGAGAAGGGCAATCCGCTGACCAGGGAGGCTCTGTTGAAGCGGATGCACGAACATATCTTTGCCGTCGTGGGGCGCTACAAGGGCCGGATTCAAAGCTGGGACGTGGTGAACGAAGCCCTGAACGAAGACGGCACCCTGCGCCAGTCGAAGTGGATGAAGATCGTCGGCGAAGACTACATCGCCAAGGCATTCCAGTACGCCCACGAGGCCGATCCCAATGCCGAGCTGAACTACAACGACTACTCGCTTGAAAACGAGGCCAAGCGCAATGGCGCGATCGCCCTGGTCAAGAAGCTCCAGGCGCAGGGCATACCGGTCGCGGTGGTGGGCGTTCAGGGCCACGACAGTCTCGATTGGCCCTCGGTGGAACTCGAGGACGCCACCATCGATGCCTTCGCCAAGCTGGGCGTCAAGGTGGCGATTACGGAGTTGGACATCGACGTGTTGCCGCCCGTGGCGATGGGGAGCGCGGAAATTTCGCTGAACGTCAAGGCCGACCCCAAGCTCAATCCCTACGCCAGCGGCTTGCCCGATGCGGTGCAAAAGGCGCTGGCAAAGAAGTATGCCGATCTCTTCGCCGTCTACATGAAGCATCGCGCCGCGATGAGCCGGGTGACCTTCTGGGGTGTGACGGACGGCGATTCGTGGAAGAACAACTGGCCGGTCTTTGGACGCACCGACTACCCATTGCTCTTCGATCGCGCCTGGCCAGCCAAAGCCGGCCTTCGATGCGGTGATTCAGCAGGCGATTGGGGCTGCGAGACAGTAACTTTGGCGGCGGGCGAATGCCCCTCATAAGCGCCAAGGTAAGCAGATTGCCTCCGAGTCACCGGTCACACCATCGAAACAGCTCCTGAACCTGGGAAACTTACGCAATGGCGACTTTTCATGGGTGATCTGGCGGGACAATCGGGAGTTTCAATCCCCGGTCCCCAACTGCAAGGGACCGGGGGCACCCTCAGTTAGTTGAATTCCTCTCGATATAGGGCCATCCGCCGTCCTACTGTGCAACCGCTGGCCCACCGGCGTGGGGGCGGCGTGATGCCGATCTCAAACGGTGCCGAGCGCGTCGAGATGCTCGTAGAGCGACGGAAGCAGCGTGCGCTCGAATCGAAACTGTGTGGCCGAGGTGGGAAGCTTGGTTTCCCCAATGTGTGCGGCATTGTCCCCCCAGATGCACGGCACTGCGCCGTTGCTAACCTCTTCAGCCGTCGCGTCGTGATCCTTGATCCACTCCCAAATGCGCTTGCCGAGTAGCGCATTGTTCGTGGCGCAGCTCGGGTGGTTCTTCCGGATGTACAGAATGAACTCGTCGTTTCCCATCTGAATGCTCGTGCTCATGCTTTCCTCCTCCATGGTTATGTCGAAAGTGACGTGCAGCGCCTCTTCCAGTCGCCGCAGTAGACTCGTTCCCAGGTTGTAGGTGGGATCTCTCTCCAAATTAAGGACCGTCTGGCTCGAGACGCCCAAGCGACCCGCGAGTTGGAGCCGGGACAGCCCGCGCTGCCGTCGTCTCGACTCGATGAGTTCGCCGATGTGGTTCATCGCTACCTCCATGGAGTCAATAGTGACACTATGTTGTCCGTTTGTCAATATGGAGTACACAATCTGGTTTTGCAGTCCATTTGCGAAAGGATGGCATGAGGGGGACGTTTCATCTTCCCGTTCCTGGCGAAGCTGCACTGGCTCGACACCCGCAACGCGGCCTTCAGGGAAACCAGAGTGACTGTATCCCGAAACCGCAACCCTCAAGTTAACGCGACAACCAGGGAGCAGCGACCTGGCACTGAACTCACCAGAGCACACCAGAGCACACCAACCCTGGATTCGCTCAAAGCAACAGTAACGGTTGACGCCGGGGCGAATACCCCTCATCCCTACCGGACAGACGAACGGAATGCGCGCTCGAACCCGCCGATCGATTTCTCGATCCGCTCGATGGGAATCGTCAGCGAAAGGCGGATGTAGCCGGAGCGCCCAAACCCTGTGCCGGGAACGGCAAGAACGCCTTCCTCCGCCAGCCGCTTCGTAAACGCGACATCGTCGGGGATAGGGGTCTTGAGAAAGAGATAGAAGGCTCCCTCGGGCCGCCTTACCTCGTATCCGATGGCCTCCAGCGCATCGCAAAGCAGATTGCGCCTGCGCTCGTAGGGCGCAATATCGACCTTCTCGTCCGCCGCCTCCAGCATTACCCACTGCCAGACAGCAGGCGCATTGACAAAGCCCAGAATGCGATTGGCGAAGGCGCATGCGCCGCGCAGAGCCGCGGCATCGGGCAGCCGCGGCGAGAGCGCCAGGTAGCCGATGCGCTCGCCCGGCAACCCCAGCGAATCC
>CAWCWQ010000065.1:0-19152 GCA_963799145.1 uncultured Acidobacteriaceae bacterium
CTGTATATTGTCAGAGACCTAGGCGACGATAAAACCCCATAGACTTATCCTTAATTGCGCACCATGGAGCCGACCGGTATTCGAGCCAGACCTTTGCACCGCGATCATCCATTGTTCTCTCGGGAAATGCCGTCAACCTCCAGCCGTCAATGAGGCGACGACTTGACCAGATCGGATCATCCTCACCGCCACCGGCCAATCCCGCACCGACCAACCATGAACCATTTCGGAACCGAACAGTTTGGGGCGAGAGTCATTTCGTAGCTTTGGTGGTTCAGCATGAGCCGAGGCTTTGGGCAAACACCACACAGCGAGCTTCAACTGAGAGCGGCGATCGCAGCGCTCGAACACGTTGCAGTGCTGATCTGAGTATCGCAACCTAGTGTCTCGTTCTGCAAGGCGCCCCGGAAAGATGACCAGGGCAGGTAGAATAGAGATGGCAAAAGGGCCCTCGGGGGAACAGAGATGAACCGTGTGGTGATTCGGATAGGCAAGCCGAAGATTATCAGCGAAGTTTTTGAGGATGAGGTCGTCGCCATCAATCTGGAAACAGGCACGTATTTTGGAATGGCGGGTACGGCCAAAGAGGTCTGGATGCTCATTGAAGCCGGTGTGCCGGTCGAGAGCATGGTCACTCACCTGGCGCAATGTTATGGCGTGCCGGACAGCCAGATGTCCTCGGACATCGAATCCTTTGTGGAGAGCCTGGTCGCACATGAACTGGCCAGCCGGATCGAAGCCGATGGTCCTGCCCCGGAAACCGAAACCCATGCGATAGCGGGAAGCTGGAGTCTACCCGTCATCTCAATCTACGACGATATGCAGGATCTGCTCTTGCTCGATCCGATCCACGATGTCGATGAAACGGGATGGCCCGCCATCAAGCCCGATGGTGCTGTCTGATGCCGCCGATTGCGCCCGCCGAATTTGTGTATGAGGCCGAAGCGTGTTTCGAGCGCGCCGCGAAGGCAGTGGGACTTCACGAGCGCACGTTCGCCGTCGCCGGTCATCGCGTGCGGATGCGGTTCGCGGGCGAGAGACTGCTACGGCCCATGACACGGGCGCTGGCGCATTGCGCGGCGCCGGCAGACGGCGCAGCGGGCTTGACCGCCTGTTTCTTCGATAGCGATTCCACGGCAACGGCGATGCCTCCGCCTGCCTGGAGCCCCGAGCAATATACCGGCAGCGGCGAAATCGCCCATTTCCGCGATGACAATATCGATACCAGTTACCATGTCGGTTGGGACGTGTTCCAGTGTTTCGACCGCCGGCGAAACATGGCGGTGTATTGGACGCCCTCGTGGCAGCGGTTGCCATGGTGGGAAGTGAGCTTTCCTCTACGCGTGATTCTGCACTGGTGGCTGCGGGACACTCCGTTGCAGCCTGTGCATGCCGCAGCGATGGGCAATGCCGAGGGCGGCGTGCTGGTCGCCGGTCCGTGTGGCAGCGGCAAATCCACGACCGCGTTGTCGTGCCTGGGAAGCGAATTGCGCTATGCGGGGGACGATTACACGCTGGTGCGCGTTGAGCCGGCGCCTTACGTCCATCTCCTCTACAGCACTGCCAAGCTGGACCTGGATGGCCTGGAGAGATTTCCCCGCTTGGCCGCAAGTGTGGACAACCGCGACCGGCTGGACCGGGAAAAGGCCATGCTTTACCTGCACGAGTCGCAGCCGGAGTCGCTCATTGCCGGCTTCCCCGTCCGTGCGGTGCTGGTGCCGGAGATCACAGGCAAGCCCTATACCAGCGTGGAATCGATTCCGCAGTCGCGGGCGATGCTGGCGCTGGCTCCCACCACCACTAAACATCTCCCCGCTGCGCGCGCGAGGACCGTTGCCAAACTGGCCCAACTGACGAAGTCTGTGGGCTGCTACAAACTACTTGCCGGCACCGATCTGTCGCAAATCCCAGACATTCTGGGGGCGCTGGTGGAGCGGCTGAATCATGAGGCTGCACATGGGTGAACCCAATCCGCTGGTCAGCGTCATCGTTCCCGCATATAACGCAACACGATTCCTGCCGGATGCGGTAGCGAGCATTCGGCGTCAGCAATACGCGCCACTGGAGATTCTGATCGTTGACGACGGCTCCGAGGACGCCTGCGCGGGCGTGGCGGCGGAACTGGGCGAATCGGTGCGCTATGTCCGCCAGCAGCGCGCGGGACCGGCGGCGGCGCGCAATCTCGGGCTCGAACTGGCGCGCGGCGAGTTCATTGGATTCCTGGATGCGGACGACGAATGGCCGGAACAGAAGCTCTCCATCCAACTGGCGCGGCTGCTGGCACAGCCAGAGTTGGATGTTGTGCTCGGGCGCGTGCGGTATGCCGCTCTCGAAGGCGGCCAGATCCCCAACCTTCGATACGAAGGGCCGGAACCGATACAGAGCAATGTCCATTTGGGCAGCGGCCTGTACCGGCGGCGGGCTTTCGACAGGGTGGGAGTCTTCGACGCCAGCCTACATTATTGCGAAGATGTGGACTGGTTCCTCCGGGCACGCGAATCAAGCTTGCGCCTGATCATTTTGCGGCCGGTGACGCTGATTTACCGTCTCCACGGCGCCAACATGACCGCCAACCGGGAGCGCGCGGACAGCTTTCTTCCCGTGGCGCTGAAGCGGTCGATCGAACGGCGGCGAAGTATGGGAGCAGCGGGCGCAGAGCCGCTGGCGCGCTGGTCCTCTTACGATGAGTGGTGGCCCGGAAGGCCGCCTCTGGTGAGTGTCATCGTACCCGTATTCAATGGTGTAAAGTTCGTGGATGAAGCCATTGGCAGCATATTGAACCAGACATACCAGCCCATAGAGGCGATTGCGGTTGACGATGGATCGGAAGACGGAACCTGGGAAGCGCTGAACCGCTTCGGTCCGCGGATTCGCACCGTGCGGCAGGCGCATGCCGGGCAATCGGTGGCGCGCAACCGGGGTGTCGAACTGGCCACAGGGCGATATCTCGCATTCCTGGACGCCGACGATTTGTGGCCTCGCGACAAATTGGCCGGCCAGGTCGCTATCCTGCAAGAAGACGCCGAATGCAGTCTGCTGTTTGGCCATGCCGAGCAGTTCCAAGAAGGCGGCGGCGAGCCAAGTGCTCCCGTTCCCGCTCCTCATCCGGGCACTTTACTGGCCAGGCGGGAAGCGTGGGAGCGCGTTGGTCCGCTGCGCAGCGACTTGCGTATAGGCGAGTTCGTGGATTGGCTCTTCCGCGCGCGCGAGGCAGGACTACAGGAACGGATGGATGGCCGCGTTTGGATGCGGCGGCGCATTCATGACGACAATTTGGGCATGCGGCAAAGGGATGCGCACGGCGACTACTTGCGACTATTAAAGGAAAGGTTGGACCGCCAGCGGAAGAAAGCGGCAATCGACGGTTCCAAATGAACGCTCGACAGCGGGAAGCATGGCGCTATTACCGGACCCAGTATCGCGGCAGTTACGGCCGCATCGCCGCGGTGGACAGATGATCTCCGGCGGCCAGTGGCAGCGGATCGCCATAGCACGCCCGCTGCTAGGCCGTCCGCGATTGCCGATTCTGGACGAGCCCACAAACCATCTTGACGCCGTAGCGATCGGCGAGGTAATGGCTAACCTGCGCCAACTGCCGCAACGTCCGGCCATCCTTCTTGTGTGCCACGATCCAAGAATCGTCGAGCATTGTGACCGCGTCGTCCGGATGCAGCCGGATGGCGTCTGCCTGAACAAACTGCAAGAGGTGGAGGGGCTGGAGCGATGATTCTGGGCGATCCAAATGGCGGTTGCTGGCCGAACGAACTACAGGAACTGCTGCTGAAGGCGGCCCTTTTCGAGGGCGAGGCCGCCGGCGAGGCCTATTCCGAGTGGCGCGGGCGCGGAGGTCTGGAAGCACTGGACGTGGGTTCATACCGTTTGCTGCCTCTGGTCGGGCATAATCTTGCACGGCGCGGTTTCGCGCATCGAGACATGGGGCTGCTGCGCGGATTGCGCCGCAAGACGTGGTCTGAGAACCGGATGCTGTTTGCCAGTCTGGCGCCGACGGTTAACATGATCCAGAAGGCCGGTATTCCGGTCGTGCTGTTGAAAGGTGCGCCGCTCGTGCTCCGCTACTACGACAATCCGGGTTTGCGTCCGATGCGCGATTTGGATCTTCTGGTGCCGGAGCAACGCGCCTGGGAGGCCAAGGAGTTGTTGGAAGCGGCGGGATGGCGGCTGTTCTGCGAGCCCCACCTCCGAATGGGGCCACGCGATTTGGGATTCCGGCAGGCGCTCGGTTTCACCGCGGCCGGCCGCGAAGTGGATCTGCATTGGCATGCTCTATATCAGGCCACTTTTCCGGGTGCGGATGCGCCCTTTCTGGAAGAGGCCGAGCCGCTCGAATTCGAGCGGCTGACGGTGCGGGCTTTGTGTCCTTCCGATGAGCTTCTGTACGCTCTGGTACACGGATTGGCCTGGAGCGAGATTCCCCCAGTGCGCTGGGTGGCGGACGCCATGACGATCATCAGGACCGCGCCTATCGATTGGGAACGGCTGGTGCGCCTCACTCGGGATTTGCATGTCACCTTGCCGGTCCGGGCCGGCTGCGATTATCTGGCGCGCGTATTCCAAGCACCTATTCCGGAGCAGACGCGAAACAGCCTGGCGGCTCTGCGGACGGATCTGGCCGAGCGCGTGGAATTTGAAAAGAGCCAGAAACCCCGCCAGACGGATGGCGCATTGGATCTCGTTCGGTGGACTTACGCCAGCTATCGGCGCGGCGCGCGGGGACGCAGTCTGTTGGCCCAGGTAGCGGCGTTCCCCCGCTTCGTTCGATTCTTCATCAACGCGGAGAATTACCAGGAGCTCTCGATACGGGCGGCGAGGTGGGCGGCGAGACGAATCGGCCTCTATCCGGCCGGTTAACCTGCCAAAGGGACCAGCGCATAACGCCTGCTCCCAAACCGAGCGTGATCGTTTGTGTGCGACGGGCCGTTCCGGGTCCGAATTGCAAAGACGCAAAGGGGCAGTTCCGGAACCCGGAAGGCCGTCGAACTCGGTCTCAGGCTCTTTGTGCCACTTTGTTCTCGAGAGTGCCTATTGGATCAATGGTGATTCGAACCAGATCTCCGCTGGCCAGGGTGAAGGAATCCGGCGGAACGACCCCCGTCCCTGTCATCAGGAAGGCGCCGAACGGAAAGCTATTGTCTCGAAAAAGGTATTCAACCAGAGTGGCGGGCGCGCGCTTCAGTTCGGCAAGCGTTGTTGCGCCGGAAAACTCGGTGCGGCCGGCGCGCTCAATCTCCAGGCGAATGGGTGTAGAGGTTGGCAGCGGCTCACTGCCGATGAGGATACACGGACCCAATGCGCAACTGCGGTCATAGACCTTTGCCTGAGGCAGATAGAGCGGGTTCTCGCCCTCGATGTCGCGCGAGCTCATGTCGTTTCCGGCGGTATAGCCGATGATCTGGCCGCGATGGTTGATGAGCAGGGTCAGTTCCGGCTCGGGCACCGACCACGAGGAGTCTTTGCGAATGCGAACGTCTTCTCCGGGGCCGGCTACGCGGTTTGGCGTGGATTTGAAGAACAACTCGGGACGCTCCGCCGAGTAGACGCGATCGTAGAAGTCGCCTCCGCCCGCGGTTTTCGCCTCTTCCATTCGCGCGCTGCGGCTGCGGTAGTAGGTGACGCCGGCGGCCCAGACCTCCTGGCTGCCGATGGGCGCCATGATCCTCGCCGGCGAAAAGTCCTTCGCGGGCTCGCCCTTGTTGACGATGGAGAGCAGGTATCCATGCAGATCGTCGTGCGTAACGAGCGCATCCCATCTGGTCAAGGCGACGCGGTAACAATTGCCGCCTTCCTCCACGTAGGGTCCATTGCTGGTGCGGTAAAGCTTCACGTTTGCTCCTCTAGTTGCGAAACGATCTTGTCAACATCGTAGACACAGCCTCCCCAGACGCCTCCGCTGGCATGAACCAGCGCGGCCCATAGACGGGTGTCGTCCGGTAACTGGGGATGCGGATGCAAGTCAGCGCGCGGCTTCCGCTGGGCAAGACGGCGCGCGCCTTCCTCCGCTCCGAAGATCCCGATCTCATCTCCCACAAGATGAAGAGAGCCGATCAAAGATTCGCGATCGATCACGATTTCGATCAGGTCGCCTTCCTGAACTTTGCCGATGGGTCCGCCGGCGAGCGCCTCGGGAGATATGTGGCCGATGCAGGCTCCGGTAGAGACGCCGCTGAAACGCGCATCGGTGAGAACAGCTACATGCTTGCAGTGGGGAAGTTGCTTGAGCGCGGCGGTAATCTGATAAATCTCTTGCATGCCCGCGCCCGCCGGCCCGCCGCAGATGAGAACAATCACATCGCCTTGCGCGACCTGACCGCTCTTGATAGCCAGGATGGCTGACTCTTCCGTCACGAATACTCTGGCCGGACCAAGATGCATGTACACATTGCTATCATTGACGAGCGAGGGATCGATTGCGGTGCTCTTGATAACCGAGCCCTCGGGCGCGAGATTCCCCGCCGGGAAGCAGATGGTGGAAGTCAGCCCTCTGGACCGGGCGCGATCGGGCGACATAATTACGTCGTCGGGATCGATGCCGTCCTGCTGCTGAAGGTTGCGGCGCAATTCATGACGCCGGGGGCTTTCGCGCCACCAATCGAGCGATGTGCCCAGGGTTTCTCCGGAGACCGTCATCGCGCTGGTGTCGAGAAGTCCAGCCTCCCGCAGGTGCAGCATCACCTCCGGCACGCCGCCGGCAAGAAAGACCTGCACCGTAGCGAAGTTTCGCGGTCCGTTGGGAAGCGCATCGACGAGACGCGGAACCTGGCGATTGACCTCGGCCCAATCGGAGGCCGTGGGCCGCTCGAGCTTTGCGGCATGGGCGATGGCGGGAACGTGCAACAGAAGGTTGGTGGAACCGCCAAAGGCAGCGTGGAGCACCATTGCATTCCGGAGCGCAGGCCTGCGTCAGCACGTCCCGAGCGCCAATTCCCAACTGGTGCAGGCGCAGGATGGCGCGGCCCGAGCGCCGGGCCGCGTCGAGCCAGATGGGCTGACCCGAGGGAGCGAGCGCGGTGTGAGGCAGCGCAAGCCCCAGCGCCTCGCCCACCACCTGGCTGGTTGCCGCTGTGCCCAGGAACTGGCATCCGCCGCCGGGGGATGCGCAGGCCCGGCAACCCACCTCGGCGGCGTACTCCAATGTGATCTGATTCTGGGCGAAGCGCGCGCCGATGGTTTGAACTTTCCCGGCATCCTCTCCCGACTCGGGCAGAAGCGTGACGCCTCCGGGAACAAGAACGGCGGGCAGTTTTCCCGCGGATGCCAGCGCCATCATCATCGCCGGCAGGCCCTTGTCGCAGGTGGCGATGCCGATCACTCCCTTGCCCGTAGGCAGCGAACGCATCAGGCGGCGCAGAACAATTGCGGCATCGTTGCGAAAGGGAAGCGAGTCCAGCATGCCGGCCGTGCCCTGTGTGCGGCCATCGCAGGGATCGGTGCAGGAGCCCGCAAAGGGAACGGCATGAAGCGCCTTCAGTTCGCGGGCCGCCTCCGCCACCAGCAGGCCGACCTCCCAGTGCCCGGTGTGGAAGCCGAGAGCAATGGGTTCTCCATTGTCGGCGCGCAGGCCGCCGTGCGTGCTCAGAATCAGGAACTCGGGGTCGAGCAGGCGTTCCGGTTCCCAACCCATGCCCGCGTTTTGGCTCAGGCCGAAGAGATTCCCGGATGGCTGCGTAAGCAGCATTTCCGCAGAAAGCGGCAATAGCCCAGCAGGCCCTGGAGCGTGCGTGGCGACGTTGAGAAGACTCAGGTCCGCCGTCTCCAGCACCGAGGTGAGCGAAATGGTGGCGATGGGGATTTCCTTTCGCTCTCAAGTATAGAGATGGAGCGATCATTGGGGTAGGTGCTCCAAAGATGCTCGAACTCCCGGGAGGTGGTATAAGACTTGTGTGATCGATACTTTACCGCCAAACTCGGCGCCCCGTCAGCCGGGTTTGCGGCGCCGCTGGATGTTCCTTATGCCGGCGGTCTTCGTCACTTATAGCCTTGCCTATCTTGGCCGCTCGAATTTCGGCTTTGGCGCGGCGGCCGGACTCGCCGCGGCACTCAAAATCACCGAATCGCGGGCCGCCTTTATCGGGTCGGTCTTCTTCCTCGGCTATTTTCTCTTCCAGGTTCCCGCCGCGTCTTACGCAACGCGCAAGAGCGCAACCAGGCTTGTCTTCTTTGCGCTCATCGGCTGGGGCGTCCTGTCGGCACTTACGGGCGTGATACGGGAGTTCTGGCTTCTGGTAGTCGACCGGCTGTTGCTGGGCGTGGCGGAGAGCCTGATTTTTCCGGCAATGCTGGTTCTGTTGACGAACTGGTTTACGCGTGCAGAACGTTCGCGAGCCAACGCAATTCTCATCCTCGGCAATCCGGTTACAGTTACCTGGATGGCCGCCGTGACCGGGTTTCTGATCGAGGCTGTTGGCTGGCAGGCGACATTCATCCTCGAAGGAATTCCTTCGATTCTGTGGGCGTTTGTCTGGATGCTGGTGGCGAGCGACCGGCCGCGCGATGCGTCGTGGTTGAGCAAGGAAAGCAGCGAGCAGCTTGCGGCGGCGCTGGACCTTGAACAGACCGTTCTTCATCAATCCATGGGTCTTTCTACCGCGCTCCGCGTCCCCGGCGTAATCCTCTTGTGCGTTCAGTATTTCTTCTGGAGCTTTGGGGTCTACGGACTCGTGTTGTGGATCCCCGAGATGATCCGCTCCGGATCGGCTCGCGGGATCGAAACGGTGGGCCTACTGAGCGCCGCGCCGTTCTTGCTGGGAGTGATTCTGATGCTGGCGGTCGCGCATTTTTCCGATCGCGCGCTCAATCGCAAGGTCTTCGTCTGGCCGTTCCTTTTACTTTCGGGAGTGGCGTTGTTCTTCTCTTATGCGACTGCTGGAAATCACTTCTGGCTGGCGTATGCTTCGCTCATTATTGCCGGCGGAACGATGTACGCGCCGTATGGACCCTTCTTCGCGATCGTGCCGGAGATGCTGCCGAAGAACGTGGCCGGCGAAGTAATGGCGCTGGTCAACAGTTGCGGGGCTCTGGGCGGCTTTGCCGGAACATGGCTGGTCGGTCTTCTTCAGGCGCTCACCGGAAATTCGCGCGCCGGGTATCTTGTCATGTCCGTGTCGCTCATGGTGGCGGGTGCAGTAATTCTGAAGCTCAAAGACGCGAAGCCTGCCGGCAATTGATGAGAGGCCGGGGCTCGCCTCAGAGCGCATCGCGCGTGAACGCGCCGTTGACCAGGCGCAAGATGCCAAGCGGATTCCCGTCCTTCAATTCGTCAGCTAATGCGGCTTGCGGAAAATCCTGGTAACACACGGGCCGCGCAAAGCGATAGATGGCTTGCGTTCCAACAGAAGTAAACCGGCTATCGCTCGTGGCGGGATACGGCCCGCCATGCACCATGGCATGGCAGACCTCTACGCCGGTGGGATAGCCATTGACGATGAGCCTTCCCGCCTTGCGCTCCAGGACATCGATGAGATCGGCGAAGCCTGCGATATCGGCATCGGTCCCATGCAATGTCGCGGTGAGCTGCCCTTCCAGCGCATGCGCCAGCGCGATCAACTCCTTTCGATCCGCGTAGCGGACGATGAGCGTGCTGGGTCCGAAGATCTCTTTCGCCAGTTCGCCATCGCTGAGGAGATCGCTGCCGCTTACTTGAAACAGGGCCGGAAAGACATGTGCCGCGCCAGCGCCTTCTGCTGAATCGGTCCGCGCGAGCAACTCGACCGAGCTATGCCCCTGGCGCTGAGTTACTCCGGTTCTATAGCTCCTGGATGTTCCTTCACTGAGCATCGGAGAAGCCGTAGCCTGCTTTACACGAGCCACGAGTTGAGCCACCAGCGCATCCGCGGATTCATCCATGGGCAGGAAAACCAGCCCCGGCTTGGTGCAGAATTGCCCGACGCCCAACGTGAACGAACCGAAGAGTCCATCCGCGATTTTCGCTCCGCGTGCGCGCAGGGCTTCGGGAAGAACGAAGAGCGGATTGGTGCTGCTCATCTCGGTGAAGCATGGGATCGGTTCCGGCCGGGCCGCGGCGAGTTGCATCAGAGCCTTGCCGGCAGACAACGAGCCCGTGAAGCCAACGGCCTTGACTCTGGGATGCCGCACCAGCGCCGACCCCACCTGCGCGCCCGTGCCGAAGAGCAGCGCGAAAACGCCCGCCGGCAGGCCACACTCTCGCAGGCTGCGGCAGATCACTTGCCCTACCATCTCGCTCGTTCCCGGATGCGCTGAATGAGCCTTGACAATAACGGGATTGCCCGCAGCGAGAGCGGACGCCGTATCCCCTCCGGCCACGGAGAAAGCTAGCGGGAAATTGCTGGCGCCAAAGACCGCAACCGGGCCCAGCGGACGCAGCACGGAGCGGATATCGGCCCGCGGCAACGGAGTGCGATGAGGCTCGGCCGGATCGATTCGAGCTGCGGCCCACGAACCCTCTTCGACTAGCTGCGCAAAGAGCCGGAGCTGGTTTGCGGTTCGCGCAAGCTCTCCCTGAAGGCGTTTCTCCGGCAGGGCGGTCTCGCGATGCGCCCGCTCCACCAGTTCAGTCGCAATGCTTTCGATTCCCTCAGCGATATGGCGAAGGAACCGGCCCTTTTCTCGGCCAGGTACCTTGCCGTAAGTCGCGAAGGCATCCTCGGCCAGGCTCGCCGCGAGATCGACATCTTCGACTGAAGCGGAATGGAAGACCGGATCGAGACGGGCCCCAGTAGCAGGATCGAAGCCGGCAAAGGTGGCTCCAGCTCCCTCAAGCGACGCGCCATTCAGAAGTGAGTATCCACGCAACATGATTACCCGCAATTCTAACAAAGCCCCGCTTTGGCAGAGCATCGAGGCGCCCTCCCCACCATCGATTGCGCCTCTCTTCTCTGTCCTCTGCCGTGCTCCATTCAGAAGTCAATCTCCTCATCCAAATCGATGTCCAGACGTCGCGCCTCGCTTAGGACCGTGTGGCTTAACTGGAACCCCAAGCGCTGTGCTCCCATCAGAATTGCAAGCCCCTGGCGCGCCTCTGCTTCCGTGAACCTCCGCTTCCTCCCCGAACCCACGAGGTTCCAATAATCCATGGATTCCTGCGCGAGATCTGAGTGCCCCTCTCTTGCCGCCCACAACGAAATCTCATGCCACTCATATTCCGGTACGGCTCGCAGCAACTCCACGATATCGGTCAAAATGCTTTGAGCGGACGTATCGTCCGGTGCAGGAGATGGACTGGAGAATGGTTCCGGAGCAGGCGGTCGCGAGGCCCTCCAAAAGCTCCTGGAAAACAGCGACACTCCTCTCATGAGCCCGCCCGGCGGCATTGCGCTTGGCGGTGTTACCGCCGCCGGTGGCGGCATTATGGACATGGGCGCGGGGCAACAGGCCACGTTGTCCGCTGCCTGCGTCTGCGGAACCTTGCGCATGGCGGGAATCTCCTGAGCCTTTTCTCCCTCCGGCCTGGCGGCGATTACCAGCCAGTTGGTCCATTTGCTCACCAGGCGATAGCGCAGCGCCGTGTTCAGGCCCGTGCTTGCGTCCAGTTCCTTGAGCCGCGCCGATGCCGCAAACCGCGCAACGGCCGAGATATCGTCATCAGTCGACGATGACGGCGCCTCCGAGATGGTCAGTTCCTGACGCGCCGTTTCTCCGGTCTCCGTTTCAATCTCAAGAACAACCGGCCCATCGATTGTTGTTTCATTGAAGCGGGCCGTGGAGATCACCGTATCCCCATCGAAAACCGATCCCACTTTGTCTGGAGCGATGTCGCAGGCGCCAGTGGGCCAGTGGACAGAGACACGCTTTGCGCGGGGAGCCCTCATGCGCTCGAAGTGCCGGATGATACGTTCCGCCATCTCCTCACGCGGGGCAACGAGCTCGCACTCGCCGCCCGTACTCCCAGCCAGTTCGCGGACGAATGCCTCGGAGACCGCGTTGCCGACCCCGACGGTGAAGATGCGGTGCCCAGTCTGCTTTGCTTCTTGTACGACCGGCTGCCAGGAGGAAACTTCTCCGTCTGTCACCAGCAGGATCTCCGCCGACCTGGTTTCGCCTATTACTTTGTAAGCGGTCTGCAAGGCAATGCCGATCTCGGTTCCACCCATGTTCGCATCGAGTTGCCGGGCAAAGTCTCTCGCAACTTCGCGGTTGGCAGGATGGCAGGCGGTAAGCCGGTTCCAGAGAACATGCGTCGAATTCCCAAAGGCGATGAGCGTCACATGGTCGGAGGACTCCAGGGCCTTGAGGATGCCTTCCAGCGCCTTCCTGGCCTGCTCGATGGAGTCGCCCTGCATGGAGCCCGAACAATCGATCACAATGGCCAGGTTCAGTGGACGAGGCTGTTGAAGACCGGGGAAGAATGGCTGAAAGCTGGCCACCGCCGCTGCCCCGTCGCCATCCGGACCGCGGACTGCGAAGCTGCGCGAAGCCTTCAGGGCCTTCACGTTCAGGATGAAGTCCCGATCCATGGCAGCCTGCTCCTGCTGGAGCGAGACGACGACCTTGTCAGCGAGCCTGTTGAGGGAGACCTGGTGCGACGGGCAGAAGAACTGGGCCTCCCGCAGGCTTCCGAATACTTCCATGTGGAGCGAGAAATGGTTCTCCACGGCCAACGAAGATTCGGGCGCCTGGTGCGGGGCGTGAGGCGAATTACCGAAGCGGCTGGCGATCGTTGTCGGGATGAAAAGGCGGAGATGCTCACCGGCCCAGCGGTACAGGATCGAGTACCTGAACTTGATCGTGGCTTCCTCGCTGGGCAGCAGGTTGCCGACATTCATCGTGTAAAGTCCAGGTTCCAGTTGTTCCAGCATCACGGCCGCATCTCCGGCGGCAATGGCGTCCTCGTACTTCTCCTCCGCGGCCTTCTTCTCAACCACGACGCCCTTAAGCACCCGCCCGCCAATCTCCACCTGGAGGTCGAGCAACACCGCATCGAGGGGCAGGGGGAAGGTGTATACCGCCTCGATATTTGCCCGTTCTTCGTTGCGGTAGGTCTGGCACATGGTCAACTCGGCGAGGAGATCGTGCAGAACTGCGGAAACCGAGACATTGGTCAGGGCCACCCGTTCGCCCTGAACGCCCGTTAATGCGCAAGCTAAAGTGCTCATTCTTCTTCCTTTCCTTCCTGAAGTTGTTGATAAGCCTCGACCACTCCGCGAAAGAACGCCCGCACCTGCTCCGGGCTCAGGCCAGCGCGGCCGGGGTCCAGGATTACTTCCACACCATCCGCCACAACCAGGTGGCTCCAGACCTCGACGGTGCCCTTTCGCCGCGGCGCAGGCGGCAACGGCCCGCTTGTTTGCTGTTTCAGCACCTCGCCAATCCGCTCCAGCGAAAGCCCTGCCAGTTGCCATTTGCGGACGAGGAGGAGCTGCTCCACGTGCTGCTCCGTGTAGTAGGCTCCCTTGCCGATGCCCTGCGGGCGATCCACCAAACCCGTTTGAATGTAATACCGAACAGTCCGCCGCGGCAATTCGGCCAGCGCCGCGATTTCGTCGAGAGTGAAGGTCCTTGAGTTATCCACAGAAAGAATACTATACAGTCTTACTGTCTTTGTCAACTGTAATGTAAAAGGACTGCCGCCGAGGTCGCCGGCAGATCCGGAACGGCGCTATTGGACCGTCACCGTCGCCGTACAGCTATTCGTCAACGCGCTTCTTCGGCCGGTCGCCAGCGACCTCTGAGGGAATGCCGGCCCCGCGCCATCGACTCGTTGAGAGCCTAAAAGGCAAATGCGGCTTCGGGCATAGCGACGGGAGAGCCCAGGCGCCGCGCAGAAGAAAGGCCAGCCTCGGAAAGCGGCGCTTCCCGAGGCTGGCCTCTCTTGCCTCTCTCCTTCAAACTCCCCGGTGGACTGGGGAGTCTGAAGGAGTTTGATCGTGCGGTTTCAGATCGACTCGCCGCCAACCCGGTCAAGGCTGGCTGACGGTTGCCGAGAGATTCGACAGGGTTACGCCCTCCGTTGCCCATCCGGTTCCGCCGGTGAAGCCAAGGTAAGCGACGGGCGGCATCGAGACCTGGCCGGAGAATACCTGGTTTCCGTCCATGGTGACCGTCATAATGCCGTTCGCTACGCTCACCACGAAGTCATGGGTAGAGGTGGCGAACTCATTCGCTGGGGTTGCGGTGGACTGCGATCCCCCGCTGACGAGAGAGGTTGACTGATAGTTTGAAGGCGCCCCAAGGTAATCGCCTTCAAGGTCCGCGTTGACGTTGGTCCACGGGTTCTTAAAGAGGTTGTTGGCTCCAGGTCCCACGGCCAGGAATGGTACATAAGCCGGGTCGCAGGCTCTGTTGTCGTTTCCCTGCTGGATATCATTCGGGCAGCCCAGGTCAGTTGGGTCGCTGGCCTGGTAGTCCTGGAAGGCCAGGACAAACCCCGGAATCCCTTCCGCGCCCAAGCCTTCGCCGCCCTGGCCGAGACTGGTGATGGTGGCTCCCTGAGACGGATCGGCGAGGATCATGGTGAATCCGTTGCCGGGCTGAGCGTAGCCGCCGCTGGCGCCGTTATGCGCGTGGGCCATGTCGTGGAACATGGTTGCTCTGAAGCTTACGGTGAACTTAGCGGTGGAGATCGCCGCCGTCCAGTAGACCGACGCGGACTCACCGGTCTGATCCTGGAGCAGATAGATCGAGCAGCCCGATTGACTTGCGGTGATGCTGTTGACCTGCCAGGGGTTGGAGCACGGATTGCCGATCGAACCCAGCGATCCGACGAACAGCGCCGCCGTCTGGCTGAGGAGGGGATCGGTTCCGGGGATTTGCGTGCTGCCGTCGCTGGTGCTGGTGACGACAACGTAGTAGACGGATCCGGTTTCGTCCGCCTGCGCATTCGCGATGGTCAGAGAGGAGGTGGCCGAGCCGGCGACGGTCGCAGGCGAGTCGACCGCATACGGGCCGTCTGCCATTGGCGTTGGTGTGGAAGATCCCGGAGCAATCTCATACCACTGATAGGAGGGTATGCATCCGGCGCAGGTGGCGGTGACGCTGAAGCTGGCCGTGTTGCCGGCGGAGGCGTAGGCCACCTGCGGCTGTCCCGCTATCTGGAGCAGGATGCCGCTGCCTACCGCCAGCAGGGCCGAGTTGGAGGTGGCCGTGCCGAAGGCGTTGGCGACCACCACGAAGTAGGCGTCGCCATCGTTGCTGGCTAACGTGGAGGAGGTTGTGTAACCGCTCGAGGTGGCGCCGCCGATGGCGACAGCGGCGTTGGGAGTGAGCGACCCGGAGTACGGCACACGATACCACTGGTAGGTGAGCGCGCCAGGTCCCGAGGCCACCACGCTGAATGTGGCCGATCCCTCCACCGTCGCCGTCTGCCCGGCGGGCTGGGTGACGATGGTCGGCGGCACATCGGTGAAGCTGCTGGATACGGTGACCTCCGCCGTGCTGCTGACGACAGTCGTGTTGGTGCAGTCGGCGTCAGTGACCGTGACGTAGTAGTAGGTTCCGTCGTCGGCGCTGCTCAAAGCCCCGGTGGTATAGGTGCTGGAGATTGCTCCTCGAATGAGCGTGCCGCCGCTGTTCGAGTTCGTTGTGCCGTTCGTGTACCACTGGTAGCTGAGCACGCCGGTGCCGCCGCTGGCGGAGACCGCAAAGGTCGCCGTCTGGGTGGCATAGACGGTCACGTTCTGGGGCGCGGAGAGCGTTGGCGCACTGCCCGCAACCACATTGACGGTTACCGTGTTGGTATCCACCGTGCCCGCTCCGGTAGCCGCTCCGTAGTAATGATAGGTGCCGGCGGAGAGGCTGGTGAGGCTGAGCGTGGTGGAATTGGTTAACAGGTCCGTGCCCGGAGTTTGGAACCAGTCGTAGCTGCTGGCGTAATTGGCAGCCATGGAAAGGCTGGCGGTCACGCTGCTCGAGCAGACGTTCTTGCTCGCCGGCTGTAAGGTGATGACCGGCGCGCTGACGATTGCGCTGGCGGTAACTTGGATGCTCGCCTCATCGGCGCTGGCGGCCGTGATCGTGCAGGTCCCGGCCGTACTGGGCGCCGTCCACGAGTTGCCGGTGAAGGAGCCGCAGTTGGCGCTCCAGTTGATGTTGTTGGTCGCGCCATGCGAAGCTGTCGAGCTGAAGCTGACGACTGCGCCGCCGGCTACGGTTCCGTTCGCCGGGGTGATAGCCGTGAGGGTGACTGTTTGCGGCGTCACATCGACGGCGGAATCGGTACTGTCGCCTGCCGCGTTGGTGGCCCGCAGGCAATAGTGGGTGGTTCCGGAGGCCGGAACGATCCCGGTAATCGGGGTTCCGCTCGCTGGGCTGCTGCCGATGTCGCTGGCGCCGCAGGAGGTCCCCACCTCGGCGCTGGCGGCATTGGTGAAGGTGGGGGTCAAGGCGATGGTCGCGGCCGCCAGCGGCGTGGTGGTCGAGGCGCCCAGGCTGGCCGTCGCCGCCGCCACCACCGTTACCGTCGCGGTGTCCGTCGCCGTGTCTCCAGCCAGGTTGGTGACGGTAAGCGTGTAGGTGGCGGTGGACGCGAGCGCGCCGGTGGACGCGCCGATGGGCGAGGTTACCGTGCCGATCAAGTGGTCGATAGAGCCGGTTCCGCCCGTGAAGCTGCCGGTGAGCGTGGTCCCCGTCCCGGAGGTCACGGTGGAGGCCGTGGCCGCGAAGGAGGTTATCTGCGGAGCCGCGACCAGGGTGGCAGCCTGCGTGCCTTGCAATCCCGGTGTTTCGGCCTCGTTGGTGACGGTGCAGTGCAGCGTGACGGTCGCGCCGCTTGTTGGTGCGGTGAAGGTTACGGTGTCGGTCAAGCCGCCGCCGGTGATGGCGCCATTCCCGGAGATGGTCCAGGAATACGCCGATCCAGCCGGCTGCGAAGCGACGAACGCCGTGTTGCCGGTCGAGGAACTGGTAACGTATCCGCTGACATTCTCGTTGCTTTCGATGGTGATGGCGGGAGAGTTGACCGGAGCCGCAACGACGGTGCTCGATGCCGAGCCTTGGGAGCCCGCTGTGCCGGCCTGGTTCGAGGCCGTCGCATAGAGCGTTACGCTCGCCCCGGCGCCCGCCGAGAAGGTGACGCCGGCCCCGGTGGGGCTGGAGGTGATAACGCCGCCGAGGATCGACCACTCATAAGTGGAATTGGGGTTCGAGGCGGTGTTGGAGATCGACGCCGCGTATCCGGACGTGCTGGCGGTGACGTACATCGGCACAACGATGGTGGGCGTGACCGCCGTGGCTACGATGGTGCTCGTGGCCGTCCCCAGGGCGGAGATGCCGTACCGGTTGGTCACCAGCGAATCGAAGTTGACTGTCCCCGAGGCTCCGGGCGTGAAGGCGATCTGGTTGGTTCCCTGACCGGAGGCCATGACGCCTCCAGCAATCGCCCAGGAATAGTTGGTGTCTACAGCGGAGGCGACCGATGCGTTATAGGTTCCGGCTAGGTTTTCCGTCACGTAAGCCGGCGCGGTGATGGCGGCCGATGGCGCCGCGGGCGCCGCCGTGTAGCCTTCCATCGCGGTGAAGACCTCGGCCGTGGCCAGGGACGCCGAGCCGGAGTAGCCACCCGCCGCCAGAACCGTTCCGCCGGGCAACAGGGTTGCGGAATCCAGTTCCCGGTCCGCATTCATCGTGCTGGCAGGAATGGTGAGCGAGCCGGAGTCGGCTACATAGTTGGGATCGACGATCTCGGCGCTGTTGAGGACGGTGCTTCCATCCGAGGTGCCGCCGAAGATCAGCACTGTGCCGTTCGAGAGAAGGACCGCCGAGTGCCCCATCCGCGCCGTGCTCATGCTGCCCAGGCTGGAGAAGGTATTGGCGGCGGGATCGAAGACCTCGAGCGAACTCAAGACATTCGTCCCATCGATTCCGCCGGCCACCAGCACCTTGCCATTTGCGAGCAGCGTGGCCGTGTGATAGAGGCGGGGCGAGCTCATGCCGCCCGCCACCTGGGCAAAGGTGTCGGCGGAGACCGGGCCGCTCGCGACCGGGTAGTATAGGTCGGCCGCGTTGTCCACGCCGTTTACATCCTCGCCGCCCGCGACCAGAATGCGCCCATCGTTCAAGGTCACCGCGCGGCTGCCGGCGCGCGCCGTACCCAGCGCGCCGCCGGAGGCCGAGAAGGAGTCCGCCACCGGATCGTAGAGCACGGCGTTGCTATAGTAAGTGTCGCTCCAGCCGTTGGTCCCGCCGGCGATCAGCACCTTGCCGGTGGAGAGCAGCGCCGCGACATGAAGGGTGGTGTCCTGCGCCAGTGTCTGGCTGGACGCGGTGTACGTCCCATCGGAGGGGTTGTAGAGTTCGACGCCGCTTTGGGCATCCTGGCCGTCGGAGCCGCCCGCGATCAGTACCTTGCCGCCGGGCAGCAGCGTAGCCGTGCCGTCCAGGTGCGGGCCGGCGGCGAAGCTGTGTCCTCCCTCGATCCATGAACCCAGCGAATAGACGGTGTTATCCGAGCGCAGGCCCGCATCGTCCTGTCCGCCGGCAACCCAGAAGCCGCCATTGGGCAGCATCAGGCTCATCGCCTCGTAGCGCGCCTCGGCCTGGGAGCCGACCGGGGTCCATTGGCCCACCACCACCGTAAGCGTCGCGGCGTTGCTGGTGGCCGTGTTGGTTATGGCGTTAAGCGTGTCGGTGACGGCGACCGTGTAGCTGCCGCCATCGGCCGCCGAAACCGGAGATACGGTCAGTGTCGCGGCGCCTGAGCCGGCGTAATCGCCGCCATCGGCCAGAGGCGTCAAGCCGTGATACCACTGGTAGCTGACCGCGCCATCGCTTCTTCCGGCGGTGACCGAGAAGGTGGCCGTTCCGCCCTGCGGCGCCGTCTGGTTCTGCGGCTGCCCGGTGATCGCCGGGAGGTTATTGACGGCGAGCACCGCATTGTTGCTCTGGGTGGTGGTCGTCGTCGATCCCAGCGTGTCGGTGACCACAACGTAGTAAGTCGCCGCATCGTGGTCGTGCACGTTGGTGAACGCGAGTGTGCTGGTGGTCGCGCCCGAGACGTCGCCGCCGTTGCTCAGGGGCAACGAGCCTTTGTACCACTGGTAGCTCAGCGTGCCGGTCCCGGTCGCCCCTACCGGCAAGCTCGGCGAGGCTCCCCACAGTACGGTCAGCGCGGGGGTGGGTTGCAGGGTGATGGCCGGCGCCATGTTGACCGCCAGAGTAGCTGTGCCGCTGGCGGTCGAGTTGGTGGTCGAGGTGGTCCCGGCCAGCGCCACCGTGTTGATGACC
>CAWCWQ010000066.1:0-38622 GCA_963799145.1 uncultured Acidobacteriaceae bacterium
GAATCCCGCGATGCCACCCTCGGAACTGGTCGTGGCCTGCGCGCTGCGCGCGACACTGCCGGAATTTCTCCAGGCTGCGGCGCTCCCGCACAAACTGAGAATTGTTCTCCGCCGCTACACGGAGCACAACAACGCCTCGCAATCCAACAACTGCGCCGCGGAGATCGCCGCATGAAACAGAGGGAACTTAGCACTGACCAGGACTATATTACCTGGCGAAAAAGAACTCTGAACTCTCAGTCCAGCTAGCTTCGCAAGATTCCCAGCTCCCATACCGGCCTATCCGCTAGTTCCGGCCGGTCAACCGCCTCACCGGCATTTACTGGTTTATTAACGTTTTCCTTCGCCCCAGGCGCTGGAGCTGAGCATCGCGACGGCCCTGCTTCGCTTCGAGCTAAAATTCAGATATGCCCGCCGCCGCACTCTCTCCTGAAGTCCTGGCCAAGTACGAGCCCGTCATCGGACTCGAAGTCCACGTCCAATTGCTCACCGCGACCAAGGCCTTTTGCGGTTGCGCCAATCGCTTTGGCTCGGCCCCCAACACCAATATCTGCCCCGTCTGCCTAGGCCTGCCCGGCTCTCTGCCGGTGCTCAACGCCAAGGCCGTCGAGTACGCGACGCTGGCCTCCCTGGCCATCAACTGCGAGGTCCGCGAGCGCTCCATCTTTGCCCGCAAGAACTACTTCTATCCTGACCTGCCCAAGGGCTACCAAATCTCGCAATTCGACAAGCCCATCGCCGAGCACGGCTGGATTGAGGTTCCGACGGCCACGGGAGAAACAAAGCGCATCGGCATCACCCGCCTGCACATGGAGGAAGACGCCGGCAAGAGCCTCCACGACGGCTTTGCCGACTCCGCCACCCGCACCTATCTCGATTTGAACCGCTGCGGCACGCCGCTGGCCGAGATCGTCTCCGATCCCGACATCCGCACCCCCGACGAGGCCTTCGAGTACCTGACGCGGCTGAAGGAGATCCTCCTCTACACCGGCGTCTCCGACTGCAACATGGAGGAGGGCTCGCTGCGCTGCGATGCAAACGTCAGCGTCCGCATCAAAGGCGCGCCCAAATTCGGCACCAAGGTCGAGGTCAAGAACGTCAATAGCTTCCGCTTTGTGCGCGCCGCCCTGGAGTACGAGATCGAGCGCCAGATCGAGGTGATCGAGTCGGGCGGCCGCATCACGCAGGAGAGCCGGTTGTGGAACTCGAACGAGGGCCGGACGTACTCGATGAGGTCGAAGGAGCAGGCCCACGACTATCGTTACTTCCCCGAGCCGGACCTGCCGCCGCTGATCGTCTCCGCCGAGTTTCTTGCCGAGGCGAGAAAGAAGCTCCCCGAGCTGCCCGAAGCGCGCCGCGCCCGCATGATCGCCGAGTACGAGATCGCCCCAAAGGACGCCGCGACGCTCACCGCATCGCGCGAGTTTGCAGACCTCTTTGAGGCCGCCGCCCGAACCAGCCGCAACCCCCGCCGCGTGGCCAATCTCCTGCTCAGCGAGGTTGGCGGCCGCCTGAACGCCCTGGGCCTCGAACAGGAGCAGTCGCCGGTTTCCATGGCTGGAATTGTGCTCGCCGCAGATCTCCTCGACGAGGGCAAGATCAGCTCCAAGCAGCTCAAGCAGCTCTTCGATGTGTGCTTTGAAAAGGGCGAAGACTTCCCGGCTGTCTATGAGCGCGAGAAGCCTCAGCAGATCACCGACGCTTCGGCCCTCGAAGCCCTGATCGACGAGGTGGTCGCCGCCAACCCAAAACAGGTTGAGCAGTACCGCGCCGGCAAGAAGACCCTGGCCGGGTTTTTCGTCGGCCAGATCATGAGAGCCTCCAAGGGCCAGGCCAACCCGGCGCTGCTGAACGAACTGGTGGTGAAGAAGCTGGAGGGATGAATCAAGAGCTCTCAAGGATGGTCAAGTCGGATTTTGCAGGAAGGGATGTGGATCACCGGCTGCTCGGTAGTGACTGAAAAGCCCGATAGTTTCTTGCCTGGCAATTTGGAATTGGCACTATAATCGACTCATGAGCGCATATGTGATTGGCAATCCGGTGCCCACCCCAGAAGAACTGGGGCAGATTCTTGGGCTCGGTCCCGAACGCGTGGCGGCTGTGCGCAGCATCATGAATACTCCGTCCAGCCGGAAATCCTCAAGGAACAAGAGAAGGGCAGCGTCCTCCTTCGAGATGAAGCGGGGCCGCTCTCGAGCCCCTTCCAAGGGACGTGGCAGGCGATAGGCACGGCATGGCAAGTCGCAAGCGTATCGAATCCGTCTTTTTGAACATCCCCTACGACAAAGAGTTTGAAGGCCTGTATGTGGCTTATATCGTAGGCTTGACCCAACTTGGCTTGCGCGTCACAGCGGCGCTCGCTGTTCCGAATCAGGGCCGGCTTGAAACCATTATGCGTTCGATCGAGAAGTCCAATGTCTCGATTCACGACCTCTCAAGGGATAGACTCTCGAAGGGGATTCCCCGCTTCAATATGCCGTTGGAACTTGGTCTTGCCCTCTATCGCTCGCACGCAACGAAGGGCAGGCACCGGGTCTACGTCTTCGACGGCAAGCCCTATCGGGCACAGAAATCTACTAGGTCTCTGACAATATACAGATGTACCATTATCGATACTTGGCACGAGACGATAACGGGCGCACATTATTAGGCATGAATACCTCCAATCGCGTGCATATTCAATTGAGGAAGAGGGATCGGCGGCAACTTACCGCGATGCTGGCCAAGGGGCGGGAATCGGCGCGGGTATTGCGCCGGGCAATGATTCTCCGCCAGCTTGACGAAGGTCAAACGGGAACGCAGGTAGCCAGAAACGTGGGCGTGGCGCGCAAGACAGTACGCTCGATAGCACGTCGCTACCAGGCAGAAGGATTGGAGTCGGCGATCCATGAAAAACCGCGCCCAGGCAAGGCTCCCGTACTGGACACAGGACAGAATCAAAGAGTCATTGCCATGGTGTGCTCGCCACCGCCCGAAGGCCAGGCGCGATGGAGCGTGCGTCTGATCGCCACCGAAGCGGTCAAGCGAAAGCTGACGCCGCCGGTGAGTCGGGAGACGATTCGCCTTCTTCTTCAGAACCACGATCTGAAGCCGTGGCGGGAAAAAAATGTGGTGCGTGGCGGAACTGAATGAAGAGTACATCGCGCATATGGAAGATGTGCTCAAAGTATACGAAAAGCCTCTGTCTGAGCGGGAACCAGTGGTTTGCGTTGACGAGAAACCGGTGGTTCTGCACGCCGATGTCCGCCCGCCGCGGTCGATGCGTCCGGGGCAAATTCTGCGCCGCGATTGCGAATATGAAAGGCGCGGCACGGCCAACGTCTTCTGCGGCGTCGAACCCAAGGCCGGACGCCATTTCACCAAACCGACTTCCAACCGCTGCTCCGCCGAGTTCGCCGACTATCTGGTGGAGATCGTGGCCCGCTATCCAAAGGCCGACACTATCCATCTGGTGATAGATAATCTCAGCTCCCATAACCGCAAAGCGCTGGTGGACCGATTTGGGGAGAAGATCGGCGGCCTGCTGTGGGAGCGATTCACGGTGCATTACACTCCCAAGCACGGCAGCTGGCTGAACCAAGCGGAGATCGAGATCAGTTTGTTCTCCCGACAATGCCTGGGCCAGCGCCGCATTCCTACTCTGAGCGAACTACAGCGGGAAGCCAAAGCCTGGAACTGCAAAATGAACCGCAACCGTGTCATCATCGACTGGCGGTTCACGCGCAGAAAAGCGCGCGAGAAGTTCGGCTATAAGAGAAACAACTTTATGCTGTCAAAGACCTAGCGACATCAACGGAATCGATCCACAGATCCATCACGGAACGCCGACCGGCGTCATGGCGGGACTGCGCAATATCTTGCGGCAGCCGGGCGATGTCACTACGGTTCCTGAGATGCTCCGCAGCTACCGCGCCGTAAGAGGAAAGCTGCCCGAGTTGAGGCTGAATGCGGGCGGAAAGTCGCTGTTTGAGGCATCGGTCTTCCATGACCTGATGCTTGCGGCGTCCGTGGAATCCCAGAGTCTGATAGCAAGGCGAGTCCGCAGTCATCGCCGCTGACACTTCCAGGGCTACCAAGGAGTTTTCCGCAGCCTCTTCAACCTGTCAGTCAGACGAGAATACTGTCACCGCTCTGGCCCAATGGCTTTTCTACCTTTTGCTCTCCATTGCCCGTGTCCAGGAACTCGACCGGCGTTCTCCCGCCGAGCCGGGGATTCGGTCTGCCCTGCCATTGCCGGGCGCGTCCCCGGCTCTCATAGAGGCGTTCAGCCGAGTCCAAAATCCGGCTGAAGTGTCTGTTCTATTCATCGCAGGCAGCCTACTTCAGCTTCAACTCGCAGTCGAACTCCTTGCGCGGATCCCAGGAGCTCACCGTCTTGACGGCGCTCTTCTTCCCGTCCTTCTCCGCCCAAAGCTCATGGTCTTCGGCCATGTTCACCTGGGTAAAACGGAACCTGCCCGTGGCGTCGGCGGTATAGCTGCGGATCGACTTGGTCTTCAGGTTCTTGAGGAAGACTGTGGCATCGACCACCGGCGCGGAACTCGAATCCACCACGTGCCCCGTCACCGCCCGCTGGCCGATATTCTGTGCCTGCGCCACACCGGGGCCAAGCCCCAATCCGTTTTCCATGCCCACAGGGAATCCACCTGCGGCAAGAGCCACGCACACCACACTACCCAGCAAGATCGCGCTGGAAATCCTCACTCTTCCTCCTCAAACAGCTCGTCGTCGTCCTCTTCCAGGCCGCCGTCCACCCGCACCAACTCCAGCGGTTCCACGCCGACCACCTCGTATTCCGTTCCGCACTCGTCGCAGGCGACCACATCGCCTTCTTCCACTTCGTCCATTTCAATGTCAAGACCATTTTCGCATTCAGGGCAGTTGGGCATGACAGCCTCCTCTTTTCCCATGGCATTCCGTCTAGTAAGATGACAATCTCTTGAGGTACGACATGGCTATCTTTAGGGAGAAGACGGCATCAGGTCAAGAGGCACAGATCACAGCAGGGAAACCGAAGCCCCCATGGCTCCGCGCCAGGTTTGCGGCCGCGCTCCATGACACGCGCCCACTGGACCGTTTACCCTGATCTCTGCGATGCCCCGATCCAGCGCCATTTCGTTTTCCTTTCCCGAGTTCCGCGGCGCAACCCGCCGCATGGTGCTCTGGAACCTCGCCGCCTACTTCGCTTTGCTATTGGCTTCTCTCGCATCTCCGGTGCGGACGGGGCACGCTATCGATCTCCTCGGATTTGTTCCCTCCGCTTTTCTGCACGGCAGATTGTGGCAGCCTTTCACCTACAGCTTCATCCATCTGGGTATTCTCGGAACCCTCCTGGAGTTGCTCTCGCTGTGGTTCCTGGCCGGCTTTCTTGAGGGTCTTCACACCTCAAGCTGGGTCACCGGCCTCTACGCGGTTTCCGTCCTCGGCACCGCTGCCGCCGCCATCGCCATCTACTCCGCCGCCCCCACGCTGGGCTATCAGCTTGTCACAATGCCGCTCTACGGCTGCTTCGGCGGTATCTTCGGCCTGTTGGCAGCCATCGGCTATCTCCATGGCGACGCGCAGTTCATGCTCTTTCCCTTGCCCATCGGCATCAAGGCTCGCTACCTGGTGGCCATCTTTGCGCTCGTTTCTCTCGCTTCACTCTTCGGCGAGCAGCGAATGTACGCCTTTGCCGAGTTGGGCGGGGCTCTGGGCGGGCTGCTTTTCCTTCAACTGGCGCCGCGCCGAGGCGTCCATTTTGCGTTCAGCGAGCAGTGGTACGCCCTGCGCAACCGCTACTACCGCTGGAAGCGCCGCCGCGCCGCCCGCAAGTTCGAGGTCTACATGCGCTCCCAGGGCCGCACCGTCCACTTGGACGGCCGCGGCAAGCAGATCGACGACGACCACGACGACAAGAAACGCTGGAACTGAGTCCGGACCGGCCTAGGGTCTTTCGAAGCTGGGGCAGCAGGATACAATTCTCTCTGGAATGCATAAGAAAATCGCCTTTCTCTTTCCTGGGCAGGGTTCGCAGGCGGTCGGCATGGGCCGCGAGCTCGCCGAACGCTTTCCCATCGCCGCAGACACCTTTGCCGAAGCCGATGATGCCCTGGGATTTCCGCTCTCGAAGCTCATCTTCGAGGGTCCGGGAGACGAGCTTCGCCTTACCGAGAACACTCAGCCGGCCATCCTCACCGTGAGCGTGGCCGCCTGGCGCGTGCTGGCCGAAGATGGCGTTGAGCCAGCCTTGGCCGCCGGCCATTCGCTGGGCGAGTGGAGCGCCCACGCGGCTGCGGGAACACTCGGCTTCGCCGATGCCGTGCGCGCCGTGAAGGCCCGCGGGAGGGCCATGCAGTTGGCCGTCCCCGCCGGGCAGGGCTCGATGGCTGCCGTTCTCTCGCTCTCGGCCGATCTGGTTGCCGAAGCCTGCCGCGAAGCCGAGGCTGAAACCGGCCTGACCGTGGCCGCCGCCAACTTCAATTCTCCTGGCCAGACGGTGATCTCCGGCGCTCGGGCGGCGGTCGAAAGGGCCTCGGCGCTGTGCAAGGCCAAGGGCGCCCGCCGCGCCGTCCCGCTCCCCGTCAGCGCGCCCTTCCACTGCGCACTCATGCGGCCCGCTCAGGAGGAGGTCGCCCGCGTCCTGGCGGCTCTCAAGCTGGTCGATCCTCGCATCCCGGTAGCCGCCAACGTCACCGGCGGACTGGTCACGACCGCCGAGGCCGCTCGCGACGCCCTCATCCGCCAGGTCACCGGCGCAGTGCGCTGGGTTGACTGTATGAACTCACTGACTGCGGCCGGGGCCGAGTCATTTATTGAGGTTGGTCCGGGAACAGTCCTCTGCGGCTTGCTGCGCCAGATCGACGCTGCCCAGGAATCGCTCAACGTGGAAGACGCCGCCAGCCTGGAGGCCACGCTCTCAGCCCTCAGCAAATCCGCGGCAACTGCTCCCCAATCTGAGTAGGAATCACGCGATTGGCCCCCATCGCCGTCCGCGCCACCAGCATTCGAGGGTGCTCGGCCGTTACCCGCCCGATGCGCGCCGCCGCGCGGCCCAGCGGATGGGCACGCAGCACAGCCAGCACCTTCGCCGCCGCCTCCGGGGCCACAAAGAAGACCGCTTTGCCCTCGTTGGCAACGTAGACCGGATCGAGGCCTAGCAGTTCGCACGCCGATTGCACCTCGGCCCGCACCGGCAGCCGCGTCTCGTCAATGGCGATTCCCACGCCCGAAGCATGCGCGATCTCGTTCAGCGTTGAAGCCAGCCCACCCCGGGTGGGGTCGCGCATGGCGTGAACCGACGCGCCCACGGCATCCAGCACCTCGGCGATCATCCCGTTCAGCGCTACGCAGTCCGAGCGAATCTGGCTCTCGAACTCCAGCCCCTCGCGAACGCTCATGATGGCCATGCCGTGGTCGCCAATGGTGCCTGAAACCAGAATCGCGTCTCCCGGCCGAACCTTGCGCGGGCCAACCTGAATCCCCGGCCGCAGCACGCCGATCCCAGCCGTATTGATGTAGCAGCCGTCGCCGTGGCCGCGCTCCACCACCTTGGTGTCGCCGGTAACCACCTGCACGCCGGCAGTGGCCGCGGCCGCAGCCATCGCTTGGACAATTGCAGCCAACTGTGCCAGCGGAAAGCCCTCCTCCAGGATGAAGCCGGCGCTCAAATACTGCGGCTCCGCCCCTGAGACGGCCAGATCGTTTACTGTTCCGTTCACGGCCAGCTCACCGATCGAACCGCCGGGAAAGAATAACGGCTGCACCACAAACGAGTCGGTGCTCATGGCCAACCGCCCGTTGGGCAGATGGACGGCGGCCGCATCGCCCAGGTTCTCAAGCGCAGGATTGCGGAAGGCCGGCAGAAACAGGTGCTCCACCAGCTCGTTACCCAGCTTTCCGCCGCCGCCGTGACCCATCACAATGGTCGGGTAGTCAGCCAGCGGTAGCGGGCAGCTCCAGTTTGAGAAATCAGGCGCACCTATCGATTGAACTGGCGTGCCAGTCTTGCCGTTCTCAGCCATCTGCAACTCCCGTCAACGCACTTCCCGCGCCAGCCAGCTCTTCCGCGGACAAAAACCGCCCATAGTTGTAGTACGCAGCGCAAGCGCCCTCGCTGGATACCATCGTCGCCCCCAGCGGATGCCGCGGCGTGCACTCCTTGCCAAAGGCCGCGCACTCGGCCGGCTTGATGGCCCCGCGCAGCACGTCCCCCGCCCGGCAAAGCGCCGACTCTTGCGTATGAATGCCCGTGATCTGGAAGCGCTCCTCGGCGTCGAAGTCGCGATAGGCATCGGCCAGCCGCCAGCCACTCCGTGGAATGACCCCGATCCCCCGCCACGCCCGGTCGGTCACCTCGAAGACCTCTGAGAGCAGCTTCTGCGCCGCCCGGTTGCCCTCAAAGGTGACGATCCGCTCGTAGGCGTTCTCCACCTCGTGCCGCCCGGCCTCCAGTTGAATCACTGCCCGCCGAATCCCATCAAGCAGATCGAGCGGCTCAAAGCCCGTCACCACCAGCGGAACCCCATACTTCTCAGCCAGCGGCGGATACTCCCAGTAGCCCATAACGCTGCATACATGCCCTGCCAGCAGGAACGCCTGCACCTTGTTTCCCGGCGAACCCATGATGGCCGCAATCGCCGGCGGGACCAGCACATGGGAGACGAGCAGCGAAAAGTTCTTCAATCCGCGCCGCCGGGCCAAGTGCACGCTCATCGCGTTCGCCGGGGCCGTGGTCTCGAAGCCCACGCCAAAGAAGACGACCTGCTTATCGGGATTCTTGACCGCCAGTTCCACGGCATCCAGCGGTGAGTAAACCACGCGCACGTCACCGCCCGCGCCCTTCACCTGAAAGAGATCGCCCTCCGTGCCCGGAACCCTGAGCATGTCTCCAAACGAGCAGAAGATCACGCCCGGCTGCGCGGCAATGGCGAGCGCCTTGTCGATCAACTCCAGCGGCGTTACGCAGACCGGGCAGCCGGGGCCGTGAATCATCTCGATTCCGGCGGGTAGCATCTGGTCGATCCCGTTCTTGATGATGGAGTGCGTCTGCCCGCCGCAAACCTCCATGATCTTCCACGGCCGAGTCGTGACAGCAGCTATCTCCCGCGCCATCCGCTGGGCGACTTCGCCGCTCCGGAACTCGGTCAGATACTTCACTGGCTCGTCTTGGTTCGCGTCAGCGTCATCTCGCCGCCGGGAAAGTCTCCGCTATCGGTCTTGGTCGTCAGCTTGATCGTGTCGCCGGTGAGAACGCCTTCGTGCTTGATAACCATGCCATTCACGTTCACGATGAACGACAGCTTGTCGCCATCGACTTTGCCGTCGGAAATATCGATGGGATCGCCCTGCGGACCGGTTACCGTGCCGGTCAGCTTGGCGCCGTCCTGCTTGAAGGTAAACGTGAGGTGGAAGCCATCCCCGTTCGGCCCTGCCATGTCGCCAGACCAAGTGCCAGTTACATCGGCGGCGAACGCGGATGCGGCGGTGAAAGCCATCGCAAGAGCGGCGCATACACATAAGAACTTCTTCATCGGAATAACCTCGTGGTGAATTCGTACGGTCGCACACCGATCGAATGCAAGCCGCCGCACAGTAGAACAAGACGGGAGGGTTTGCCGGGAAGTTTCCCGGAGGGGGAAGTCAACCGGAAGCCTTTGGGGTAGCCGCCGCACAACTCCCATCGGGGCAAGCCGACTGCGGCGCAGCTGCCGCCCGCGCAAAGGCCTCTTCCTCGCTGCCCAGTTCCTCGTCCAGCACACCCATCGCGCGGAAGTCGCCCAGCGTCTTCTGCGCCGTCTCCTCGTCGATCTTCGACAGCGCAAACCCCACGTGGACAATGGTATAGTCGCCCACCTCGACCTCCGGCACGTAGTCCAGGCAAACCCGCTTGACCACCCCGCCAAAGTTCACCCGCCCCATCCGAAGGCCGCCTTCGTTGGTAATCTCTTCCACTTTTCCGGGTATCGCTAAACACATGGCTTCTACGTTATACCGTCTTGGCAGCGGCGTATAGTGTGATTTGGCTCACATGGCGTCGCGCGGCATTCCGGATGGTGCGTTCAGCAGGCCGTCTGATTGGCGTCGTGCGGAGTCAGCCGGAGAGGCGGACAAGTTGCTGCGCTTCGATCCGGGGACCGAGCAGAGAAACGCGAGGAAGGCGGCCGCGAACCATGGCGACTTCGTCGCAGCGCGAGAGGCGCGGGCAGCTCTGGCAGTCCTTGAAGATCTTGTCGGGCAGATCGGACTTGTCTTCGACGATGCGGAAGCCGAACTTGAAGAAGAAATCGGGAATTCGTGTGAATAGGCAAACCGATTGCAGTCCGTGCTCTTCGGCCTCTTCGATGAGCGCAGTGAGGATGCCGCCGCCGGCGCCCTGCCCCTTCGCCGCCGGCGCAACCACAATCGAGCGCACCTCGGCCAGGTGCGGGCCGTAGAGATGGAGCGCGCCGCAGCCCAGAAAGATGCCTCCGTCCGATTCGGCCACTGTGAAGTCGCGGATGTTCTCGCATATCTCGGCAAAGGGCCGGCGCAGCAGCGTGCCGTCGCCCGAGAGCGAGTTCACCAAGTCATAGACGTTGGAGGCGTCGTGGAGAAGGGCCTTACGCACCAGCATGGTGGAGAGCCTCCTGCGTGAGAGCTGCAACGCGCCCGGTCGCGGCAGCAAGAGCCTGACGCACGCGTTCGCGCGCGGTACCGCCAACCACATCGTGGCAGTCGAGCGTGGCTTCGAGCGTAACGGCCGCGAAAAAGTCCTCGGCGAACTCGGGTCCGAACCGGCGCAGTTCGTCAAGCGTCAGATCGCCCAGTTCGACGCCTTTTTCGATGGCGAAGCGCACGGCGTTGCCGATCTTCTCGTGCGCGGTGCGGAAGGGAACACCCTTGTGCACGAGATACGTGGCCGCGGCCATGGCATTCAGGTAACCAGACTGCGCGGCCTCATTCATCCGCTCGAAGTTGAACCTCAGCGCCGCCGTGAAGCGCGCCACGAGCGTGAGCATCTGCGGCAGAAACTCGACGGCGAAGGCCGGCTCCTGGGTCTCCTGCATGTCTTTATTGTAGGCCAGGGGCAGCCCTTTGAGCAGCAGGGTGACCGCTTGCGCCGCGCCGTGGATGCGGCCCACCTTGGCGCGCAGCAGTTCCGTGAGGTCGGGATTCTTCTTCTGCGGCATGGCGCTGGAGCCGGTCGAAAATGCTTCGGGCAGCGTAACAAAGCCGTATTCCGCTGTCGCAAAAAGCGTAATCTCCTCGGCAAAACGGCTGAGATGCAGGCCAACAAGGGTCAATGCGTGCAGATATTCGAGGATGAAATCGCGGTCGCTGGTGGCGTCGACGGAGTTGCCAGTGGGCCCGGCAAAGCCCAGCTCCCGCGCGGCGATGTTGCGGTCGAGCGCGAGCGTCGCCCCGGCCACCGCGCCTGAGCCCAAGGGACAGGAGTTCAGACGCTTCGAGCAATCCATGAGCCGCGCAACATCGCGCAGCACCATCTCGACATACGCCAGCAGCCAGTGCGCAACCAGCACTGGTTCGGCGCGCTGCATGTGCGTATAGCTGGGCATCACGGCATCGCCTGCTGCCCTTGCCTGCTCGATGAGTTCGCTTGCCCAGGCGGCAAGGCCTTCGTTCACGAGGCCGATTTGCGAGCGAACATAGAGCCGCAGGTCGGTGGCGATCTGCTCGTTGCGGCTGCGGCCGGTATGCAGCTTGAGGCCGAGCGAGCCTATGCGCTCTGTGAGCTTCAGCTCGACGAAGTGATGAATGTCCTCGGCCGTCGGATGGTCGCGCACCATCGCTTTCCCCGCATCGGAGCCGAACTCGGCGGCAATCGCGTCAAGCGCCTCGCGCAACTCCGTTGTCTCACTTTTGGTGAGGATCTGCGCGGCACAGAGGGCCGACGCGTGGGCCTTGCTGGCGGCTACCTCTTGAGGCAGAAGCCGCCAATCGAAGACTATAGACCGCTGCCACGCTTCGAACTCGCTGTCGAGCGGCTCCCGAAAGCGGCCGGACCACATCTTGACGGGTTGTTGTTCGTTGGACATTGCCTTAGGCGTACCTCACGCTATTCCTCTTCCTTGTTCCTTGTCGGGGGCGCTGTTCAATCTGGGCATCTCGCTGCCTTTGCTGAGGGTAAGCAGCCCGGCCGCTGCGTAGACAAGCAGCTTGTCGCGGCTGTCTGTAATGTCGAGATTGCGCATGGTGAGCTGGCCGATGCGATCGCGCGGGGAGAAGGTCGATTCGGTCTTCTCCATGCTGAGGCGCTCGGCATGGAAGGTGAGGTTGGGCGACTCGGTGTTGAGGATGGAGTAATCGTTGCCGCGGCGCAGCTCCAGGGTGACTTCGCCGGTGATGGGTTTGGCCACCCAGCGCTGCGCGGATTCACGCAGCATGATGGCCTGGGAATCGAACCAGCGGCCCTGATAGAGGAGGCGGCCGAGCTTGCGGCCATGGTCGCGGTACTGCTCGATGGTGTCTTCGTTGTGAATGCCGGTGATGAGGCGCTCGTAGGCAATAAAGAGCAAGGCGAGGCCGGGCGCCTCGTAGATCCCGCGGCTTTTGGCCTCGATGATCCTGTTCTCAATTTGATCGGACATGCCTAGCCCGTGCCGGCCGCCGATGCGGTTGGCTTCGAGAAGAAGCTCGACAGGCGAGTCGAACCGGCGGCCATTGAGCGCAACGGGAAAGCCCTCTTCAAAGCGGACGGAGACCTCTTCGCGCTGGATTTCGACATCGTCGCGCCAGAAGGCCACGCCCATGATAGGAACGACGATCTTGATGGACGTAGAAAGGTACTCCAGGTTCTTTGCCTCATGGGTCGCGCCCAGGATGTTGGAGTCGGTGGAGTAGGCCTTCTCGGCGGACATCTTATACGCAAATCCGCTGCGCTGCATGAAGGCGGACATCTCGGCGCGCCCGCCCAGCTCGTCGATGAAGGCAGCGTCGAGCCATGGCTTGTAGATCTGGAGGCTGGGATTGGCGAGTAGGCCGTACCGGTAAAAGCGCTCGATGTCATTGCCCTTGAAGGTCGAGCCGTCGCCCCAGATGTGGACGTCGTCCTCCTGCATGGCGGCGACGAGCATGGTGCCGGTGACAGCGCGGCCAACCGGAGTGGTGTTGAAGTAAGGAACTCCAGCCGTCGTAATGTGGAAGGCGCCGGCCTGGAGCGCGGCGATGCCTTCGCGCACCAGCGGGCCGCGGCAGTCGATGAGGCGGGCCTTTTCCGCGCCGTATTCGAGGGCCGCGCGTGGAATGGCGTCGTAGTCGGTCTCGTCGGGCTGGCCGAGGTTGGCCGTGTAGGCGTAGGGGATGGCTCCCTTCAGCCGCATCCAGTGGAGGGCGGCGGATGTGTCGAGCCCGCCGGAGAAGGCAATGCCAACCTTCTGGCCAATGGGCAGCGATTCGAGAATTACGGACATGCTTGGGAACCTCTTCTTAGTTGTCAGTGGTCAGTGGACAGTGGTCAGTCCGTATCCTCAATTACTTGATTTCCGGTCTCGGTATTTGTGACACGCACCTTGGCTTTCCGGTAACGCTCCCAACCGTCATGTTCGTCGTCGAAAGTGGAAAGAAGGTCGTGCTCACTAGCGGTCACAGTGCAGCCGATGGCGTGTTTCACTATCTCCTCACACGCTTCAGGCCCCGCGTTGAGCAATGCATCGACCATCCTCTTTCGCGTATAGACATGGTCGTGTCGAAGCTGCTTGGGGTCGGTGCATTCAAGAGCGCCGCGACTCTGGAAACGGGTCTTGTATTTGCCGTCGGCCTCGGTAATCTTCCACACCAGGGTCGTGAGCAATTCCCCGACGTGTTTCGGCAGCATTTCCGGTCGTTTACTCGCAAGCAGCAGCTTGATAAGCGCGACCGCACTGCGCCTTCTCTCTTCTGCTTGTGGATGAGGTTTGAAAACCTTCATGGCAAAGGCTCCTTATGCGCTCCATTTCACGGCGCCCCTACGGGGCGCGAGATTCATCCTGGCTTCTTTCCCAGGACTGCGCTTCGCTTGTCCTGGGCTATTTTCCTTCCGCCCCTCCGGGGCTGATGTTGGCACGGCCTGTTCATCATCTCCGAAAAGCGGATGCACGATGAAATGCTCCTAAGCTAACTACCGATCACTGTTCACTGACCACTGATAACTGACTACTGAAAACTCGCCGTATTCGCCAATCCGCCGAGGAGCAACAGCAGCAGGGCCTTCTGCGCGTGCATGCGGTTTTCGGCCTGGTCGAAGACGATGGACTGCGGGCCGTCGAGTACCTCATCGGTGACCTCAGCGTTGCGGCGCGCGGGCAGGCAGTGCATGAAGACCGCATGGGGCGCGGCCTTGCGCATCAGCGCCTCGTTCACCTGGAAGGGACGGAAGATGGGCTCTCGCTTGGTGGATTCGTGCTCGAAGCCCATGCTGACGCACACATCGGTGTAGACCGCGTCGGCGCCTTCGACCGCGAGTTGCGGATCCTGGAGCAAACGAATCTCGCAGTTGTTGGCCTGCGCGATTTCACGCGCGTGTGTGACGATCTCGATATCCGGCGAGTAGCCGCGCGGCGTGGCGATGGTGACGTTGGCGCCAAGTTGCGCGCCGGTCAGCATCAGCGAGTGGCAGACGTTGTTGCCGTCGCCGACGAAGGTAAAGTTGATGCCGGCGGCGGCGCCGAAGTGCTCTTCAATGGTCATGAAATCGGCCAGCGCCTGGCAGGGATGCTCGAAGTCGCTGAGCGCGTTGATGACCGGCACGCGCGAGTTTGCGGCCATCTCGGTAATAGTGTCGTGCGCGTAGGTGCGCAGCACAATCACATCCACCCAGCGCTCGACGTTGCGCGCGATATCGGCGATGGATTCGCGCTCGCCGAGCGGGGAGCTGGTGCAATCGACGAAGATGGCGTTGCCGCCCATGGTGTTGATGCCGGTCTCGAAGCTGAGGCGCGTGCGCAGGCTGGCCTTCTCGAACATCAGCACCATTTGTTTCGCATCAAGGGCATGGCGGTACTCGCGCGGATTGCGCTTGACCTCGTGGCCCAGCTTGAGGATGGCGCGCACCTCGGCGCTCGATAGATCGCCAACGGAACACATGTCTTCGCCGGCCAGCCGCGCGGCTGCGGCAAGAATATCGGGATCCTTGTGAACGGGAACGGCCGCTGCCGGCCGCTCGATGGTTGCTCTGCTAGCCATGATTGGTTCCTCCCGCGGCAACGGCGACGGGTTGATCCGCGCCTGCGCTCGCATATTCCGTGAAGACTGCGTCCAGCGCCGCAATGGTTGTGTCAACATGGACGCGCTCGAAGACAAAGGGCGGCAGAAAGCGCAGCACCGTATCGCTGGTGCAGTTGATAATGATGTGGCGCTTCAGCATCTCGGTCACAGCGTGCTTGGCCAGGTCGGCGGAGTTGAGTTCGGCCGCGATCATCAGGCCCTTGCCGCGCACGTCGATAATTGCTTCGTGGCGCAAGGCCAGCGAGCGCAGTTGCTCCTGGAAGTAATCACCGATTTCGACAACATGTTCGAGAAGATGGTTCTCTTCGATGGCGTCGATGACGGCGACGGCGACAGCGCAGGCCAGCGGGCCTCCGCCAAAGGTGGTCCCGTGCATGCCAGCATGGAAGGCGCGGGCGACTTCGTTGGTGCAGAGCGTGGCGCCCATGGGAATGCCGCCTGCCAGCGGCTTGGCCAGCATCGTGATGTCTGGCTTGATGCCGAAGTGCTGGTAGGCGCACCACTTTCCAGTGCGGCCCATGCCGGCCTGAATCTCATCCACGATGATCAGAGCGCCGGTCGAATCGGCCAGCGCGCGCGCCTCGGCGAAGAACTCCTGTGTCAGCGGGCGCACGCCGCCCTCGCCCTGAATGGCCTCAAGGAGAATGGCGCAGACCTCGTTCGAGAACTTGGCGCGCAGATCGTCTACGTCGTTGAAGTTCACAAACTCGAAGCCGGGAACGACCGGAGCGAAGGGCAAGCGGTATTTTTCCTTGTGCGTGGCCGAGATGGAGCCGAAGGTGCGGCCGTGAAAGCTCTGCTCCAGAACCAGAAACTTGGTGCCGATCTGCCTGCCTTCCTCGCGCAGAACTCCGGCATGTGCGCGCGCCAGCTTGAGTGCGGCCTCGACGGCTTCGGTGCCCGAGTTGGAAAAGTATGCGCGGTCCATGCCGGTGCGCTCAGTAAGCCGCTCGGCCAGCCCAACCTGCTTATCGTTGAAGTAATAGTTGGAAGCGTTGATGAGCGTGCAACTCTGCTTGGCGATGGCATCTTCAATCACTTTGCTGCCGTATCCGAGCGCGTTGACGCCGATGCCGCTGAGCAGGTCGAGATAGCGATTGCCGTTCTCATCGATCAGATGCACGTCTTCGCCCGCTACAAACAAGACGGGAAAGCGATCGTAGGTATGGATGAGGAGCCGCGCCTCCGCGGCTTGAATCTCTTCGAGCTTGGTCATTTTTTCTCCTTAGGCCACCATCACTTCGGTGCCGTATGCTACGCGGGAACTGCACAGATCGGGCAACGATCCGGCAGCCTCGGCGGGTAAGATGCGAACACGCTTGACGCCGTTCAATAAAGCCTCGCGGCAGGCGCTTAATTTAGGAAGCATGCCGCCTGAGATCACGGCGCTCTTGGCCATCTCGGCGATCTGATCGATGGAGAGCCATCGGAGTACCTCGCCCGTCGCGCCCTTCACTCCCGGCACGTCGGTAAGGAAGACCAGCGCGTCGGCGCGGCATGCAATGGCGCAGGCCGCAGCCATCTCGTCGGCGTTGATGTTGTAATACTGGCCGTCGAAGCCCAGCGCTACGGAACAGAATACGGGCACGCCGTTCAACTGCCAGATTGCCTCGATCCAGCGCGGATCGCTGGCGGCGATCTCGCCCACGAAACCCAGGTCGGGCGCGGTGCGCTTCTTGCGAGCGCGGAAGGTCAACCCGTCGCCGCCCGAGAGACCCACAGCCGGCTGACCCAGCGCGCCAAGCGCGGCCACCAATCCCTTGTTCACCTTGCCGGCAAAGACCATCAGCGCTATGTCGCGCGTTTCGGCGTCTGTAACGCGAAGGCCGTCAATGAATTCGCTTTGCTTGCCGAGGGCCTTCAACATGCGCGTCAACTGCACGCCGCCGCCGTGGACCACGGCAACCTGATGGCCGTCGCGCACCAGTTCCGCAATGGCCCGCGTGCAGCCCGCGAGCAGCGACGGAGTCTCAAGGCCCGCTCCACCGAGTTTGACGACGTACTTCATTCGAGGCCCTCCGCGGCTAGTTTCATTCGAGGCCTTCCGATTCGGACCAGCCCAGCATCACGTTCATGTTCTGCACTGCCTGCGAAGACGCGCCTTTCAGCAGGTTATCCAGGCAACTGACGACGACCGCGCGGCGGCCGTCGGCGGCCAGTTGGAAGCCGATATCGGCGTAGTTGGTGCGCACAGAGTATTGAATTTGGGGCAGCGTCTTATCGTAGAGCCGGACCATCGGACTGCCGGTGAAAAACTCGTGATAAACGCGCTCGACCGAGGCCGCCGTCTGCACATCGCGGAAGCGAACGTAGATGGTGGATAGAATGCCGCGCGGAATGGGCAGCAGATGGGGCGAGAAGACGATCTGGCTTGCATCGATCCCAATCTGCTCAAGCAATTCGCCCGTGTGTCGATGAGTGAAAACTCCGTAAGCCGACAGATTGTCCGCGGCGTACATGAAGTGCGTCTTCGCGGTGGGCGCCTTGCCCGCGCCGCTCAGGCCGCTCTTGGCGTCGGCCACAATGCCGTGATTGAGATCGACCAGCCCGGCGGCCACCAGCGGCTTGACGGCCAGAATGACCGAGGTCGCATAGCAGCCGGGGTTGGCAACGAGGCGTGCGCCGGCGATCTGCGCGCGATGCAACTCAGGCAACCCATAGACGGCCTGCGACTGGATGGCCGCGGCCTGCTCTGTGCCTTCATCCTCGAAGGCATAAACCGCGCGGTTGGCCGCGTCGTTGAGCCGCCACGCGCCGCTCAGATCGATGACGCTCAGACCGCGCGCCAAGGCCTCGGGAACCCATTCGCGCGACTGCTCGTGCGGAGTGGCGAGAAAGAGAACTTCGACGCCGCGGCTGGCCAGCAAATCCCACGAAAAGGGCTCCTGCTTCAGCGATCCGAACCCGTCGCCGCCCGCCAACTGTGGATGAATCTCGGCCAGCGGAACTCCGCCGCGCGCCGCGTCCTTGGCCTCCACGCGCCCGGCAAAGACCGGGGGCTTGCCCTTGAGGCGGGGGTGACGCAGCAAGAGCCTGGCAAGCTCAGCGCCCGCGTATCCCGTCACTCCCACAACTGCTGTTTGCACCGTATGCTTCATGACTCCAGCATCTTCCTCAGTCGAGCTTCCACTTCGCTTGCCTGGCGCGGGTCGGGGCAGACGATAAGCACCGTATCGTCGCCGGCGACGGTTCCCACCACCTCCGGCCATCCCTCGTAATCCAGGGCTGCCGCAAATGGCTGCGCGCCGCCCATCACCGTTCCCACCACCACCTGATTCATGGCCTGGCGCGCGCGCAGGCCGAAACTCTCAATCATCTCCGCCACCGAGGGCGGGCTATCGTCTTCCACTGCCGCGCCGTTGCCGTTGGGCAGCGAATAGCCCCCGGGGCCCTTCGAGAGCCGCATCTCGTGGATATCGCGCGAGAGCGTGGCCTGCGTAACCTCAAAGCCCTGTCGTCGCAGCTTGCGGCGCAGTTCGTCCTGGTTGGTCACCGCAGAACTGGCCACCAGGTCCCGTATCGCGTTGTGCCGTTGAAACTTCATTGTCTCATTGCCCGTAGACCGAGAGCGCGGCCCGCTGTAAAGAAGCCACGTATGAATAAATATACACTTGAGTGCATAAGTATGCAAGCTCGTTTCGTTGGAGATTCGAAGAGCTAGGCGGCTCCGCCAATGATGGCGTCCCACCCTTCCCGCAAAGCCTGATTCCCTAGACGGAATCGAGCCTCGAAAGCCCGCCCCTGAACAGCCTTGCCCGTCTACCCGCCGCCAAGCCGTCATTGTACGATTGGAGTGAAGGATTCAAGAGGAGGAAGCGAACGTGCGTTCCCGTTGCAATTCGATCGTGTTGTGTGTGTCGATGGTGCTGTTGGCCGCAGGCGCGCCCGCGTGCGCACAGTTGACGTTTCCCGCGGGCGATGCACAGGCTGCTCCCAATCCGCTCCTTGACCCTACCGTCAAGCCGGGCAAGATACTGCTGTTCGACCTCGAAGCTCGCTTTGCCAAGGATGTACTCGAGCGCGGCGGCGCGGCTTTTGCGGACTGGGTTGCGGAGGACGGAGTCTTGCTGGGCAACGGCCAGGCCCCGCTGGTGGGCCGTGTGGCCATTGCCAAGTCTGCCAACTGGGATCCCAAAGTCTATCAACTCATCTGGACCCCGACCGATGCCGCGATGGGACCATCGGGCGACATCGGATACACCTGGGGGCATTTCGAGGGACACAGCAAGGACGTCAACGGCAATCCCGTCACCACCAATGGCCGCTTTATCACCATTTGGCGCAAGCAGCCCGATGGCAATTGGAAGGTGGTCCTGGACGCCGGCAGCAACGAACCGGCGGCCGCCGGCGACTGTTGCAAACTGCCTCCCGGCAACTAAGGAGCTAGAAGACCGCCGACCCGGGATCGGCAGGCATCCCCTCACGACGCCCCCTTTAGGCACCGGCGCCGGCAGGAAGGGAGTGTCCGGAGTCATGCGAGGAAACTCCCAATCAAGACGCCCTTCAATACGGCCACACTTCATACGCGGTGGAGAGGGCTAATAATGTCTGGGGCGGAGGGGCGATTCAAGCTCGATGCCAACAGATCAGCCGGGCTGGCATGGATGGGTTTCAACCCATCCAGTTATTCCCAAAGGCCTGCTTTGACTCAATTCCATCCGAGACCCAAAGTATTCGCATCGTCTTCTTGCCCCAGAAAGATGCTCTTCGAGGTTTTCGCCCGCTATTCCTGCTGCGTTTTAACAACTTCTCTTACCGTCAAGCGATTGCCGGCGTCATCGGAAAGACCTGCCTCTCATGTTCCCTGGGAGCGGTTTCCTGGATCATGCCTTTGGTAACTTTCAAAGCGACACTTATGCGGCGTCTTAGAGTTACTTAGGTCCTAGCCCCTTTGTGCCATGTAAACACCCATAAGTGTCAGATTATGACCCCACATTTGTCCAAGTTTAGCCCTGACTATGTGTATCGTATGGGTATGTCTGCAATCTACAGTCAGGATGTAGGGGAAGGCAGGGAAATGGCGTCGCGGCCGGAGTTCGAGATGTTCGATCGCTACCCCGACCCGGCGCTGGACGAATTGACTGAGCTTGCGGCCGTATTGCTGGACGCGGATTACGCTTACACGGGCTGGATGGATTACAACCGCCTGTGGTTCAAGTCGCAGTTTGGATTCAAGGCCACCGACCAGCCTGGTTCTTCAACCGCCTGCCATTGGATGCTGGAGAATGGCAAGCCCCTTCTGATCCCGGATGCAGCGCAGGATTCGCGCTTTTCTCGTGAGGGAATCCTGCTGGCCGAGGCAAAGCCTTGCCGTTCCTATCTGGGAGTGCCGCTCATCGGCAGCGGCCAGAAGGTCGTCGGGTCATTAGCGGTCCTATCGCAGAAGCCGGACTGGTTCAACCAGGAGCATGCCGGCCTGCTCGAAATTCTGGGCCGCCAGGTCGTGACGCGGCTGGAACTGTCTTCCTACATGATGACGCAGGAGCAGGCCAGGCGGGCCCGGCAGCGGGCCGAGCGCGCGCTCTCTAGCGAGCGGCTTCTCTTGACCGCCGCGCTGGATTCGATTCCCTTCCTGGTTGCTCTCCTCGATACAGACGGGCGCATCGTGCGCCTCAATAGCCACTTCTTGCGGTTGACAGGCCTCTCTATGGCCGACGCTGTGGGCTGTCAGTTTGTCGATCAGGTGCTGGAGGCCGGCGAACGGGCATTGGCTACCGCTATTCTTCGCGACGCCGCGGCCGGCCGCGCCTCAGGGCCGCTTGAGACCGACTGGAGAATGGCCACCGGCACTCCCCGTAGCGTCAACTGGAACCTGCGGCCCGTGCCCGGAGCGGATGGCAAGGTCCAGTTCGTGATGGTCTGCGGGCAGGACGCGAACGACCGGCAGCAGGCGGAGTCACTCCCGCTCAGCATTGAGTTGCGCTACCGGCATATGGTCGAGAACAGCCTCGGTTTCCTCTTCACCTGCACGCCCGAGGCTCAGATCACTTCGCTGAATGCCTACACCGCCGAGACGCTCGGCTACCAGATCAAGGATCTGACCGGTCAGCCCGTCTCTCTCTTCCTCGATGAGGGCGGCACGGCAGTCTTCCGCAAGGGTTTGCAGTCCCTCGAGGCTGGGGAAGAATGGCAGGGCCGGTTACGGGTGCGCCGCAGCGACGGCGTCTTCCGCCGCATTGCCTTCCGCAGCCGCCGCATGGAGCTGCCCGGCGAACGGCCTTTCGTCATCAATCACGGCATGGACGTAACCGAGCAGCACGAGGCGGAGGAAGCGCTTCACGTGGCTACTCACCAGCGCGAGTTGATCCTCGAGTCGGTGGGGGACGGCATCTACGGCATCGGCCTCGACGGCCGCCTTACCTTCATTAACCAGGCCGCTGCGACTTCCCTGGGATACAAGCCCAGCGAGTTGACTGGCCGCGATATTCACGAGGTGATCCAGCATCGCCACGCCGACGGCACGCCCTACTCCAAGGCCACCAGCCCCATCCTCCAGGCCATGCGACGCCGCGAAGCCATTCGTGTGCGCGATGAGGTCTTCTGGCGCAAAGATAGCGCCACAATTCCCGTCGAGTACAGCGCCACTCCGCTCATTGAAGATGGAGAGATCTCCGGCATGGTCGTCGCCTTCCAGGACATCTCCGAGCGCCAGCGCCTGGGGCGGATGAAAGACGAGTTCGTTTCCACCGTGAGCCACGAATTGCGCACCCCGATCTCCGCGTTGCGAGCCTCGATCGGCCTCGTCGCCTCCGGTGCTCTCGATAAGCGGCCCGACAAACAGCGCCAGATGCTGAAAATGGCCGTCGGCAACTGCGACCGCCTCATCCGCCTGGTAAACGACATCTTGGACTTCGAGAGCGGAGAGAAGGGCAGGATGCCTCTGCATCGCCAGACCATCGACGCCGCCGACCTGCTGCGCCATGCGGCCGGCGCCGCCCAGGAGCCTGCCGCCGCCGCCCGTATCGGCCTCCGCATCGACGCCGCTCCCGCGCTGGTGCTGGCCGATGAGGAACGCACACAGCAAGTGCTCAAAGAACTGATCGGCAACGCCATCAAGTTCTCGCCGCCCGATACCACCATCCGCATGGTCGCGCAGCGCTTTGGAAATAGCGAGATATGCATTGTTGTCGAAGATCGGGGCAGCGGCATCGCGCCAGAGAAGTTGGAGCATATCTTCGACCGCTTCCAGCAGGGCGACGCCTCCGACACTCGCGCCCTGGGCGGCACCGGCCTGGGCCTCGCCCTCTGCCGCAGCATCGTCGAGCAGCAAGGCGGACGCATCTGGGCGGAAAGCACCCCCGGCAAGGGCAGCCGCTTCCTGTTCACGCTGCCCGCAGCCAACGCGGCGTAGTATCTTGACCGTAAGATTCGGGTAATATTTCCTTGAATTCTGGGTGCCCCAGGTCCGGATTTTCGGACCTGGGAAACTCGCTAGCATCGATACCCCGCTCACCGCGCCAGCTTCGCTGCTTCCTCAAGCCATCGCGTCCCGGCTCATCGGCTCAAACCGCAGCTGATTCGACTTGCGATCCACATCGATGCGCACATGCGCGCCGTGCAGCACTTCGCCGTTCAGTATCTTGATGGCCAGCGGGTCCTGAATCATGCGCTGCAAGGCCCGCTTCAGCGGACGCGCTCCGTAGGCCGCATCCGAGCCTGCCGCCAGAATCAGTTGCCGCGCCGGCTCCGTCAGTTCGAGCGAAATCTGGCGGTCTTCGAGCAGCTTCCGTACCTCGTTCAGCCGCAGCTCGAGGATCTGGCCCATCTGCGCCGCGCCCAGCGGACGGAAGATCACCATGTCGTCCACGCGGTTCAGGAACTCCGGCCTGAAGTGCTCGCGCAGCACACGCATCACGCTCTCGCGCGCCATATCGAAGTCGTGCTCGGTCTTCAGCGCGTCCCCAGCCAGCATCGCCGCGCCCAGGTTCGAGGTCATGATAAGCACCGTGTTCTTGAAGTCCACCGTGCGCCCTTTGGCGTCGGTCAGCCGGCCATCGTCCATCACCTGCAGCAGAATGTTGAAGACATCCGGATGCGCCTTCTCGATCTCGTCGAACAGGATCACCGCATAGGGCCTGCGATGCACGGCCTCGGTCAACTGGCCGCCTTCGTCGTAGCCCACGTAGCCCGGAGGCGCGCCGATCAGCCGCGCCACGGCGTGCTTCTCCATGTACTCGCTCATGTCGATGCGCACCATGGCCTGCTCGTCGTCGAAGAGAAACTCCGCCAGCGCGCGCGCCGTCTCCGTCTTGCCCACGCCCGTCGGCCCCAGAAAGATGAAGGAGCCGATGGGCCGGCGGGGATCGCTCAAGCCCGCGCGCGAACGGCGAATGGCGTTGGCCACGATGGTCAGCGCCGCGTCCTGGCCGATCACCCGCTCCCGCAGCCGCTGCTCCATCTCGACCAGCTTCTTCACTTCGCCTTCGAGCATCCGCGAAACAGGAATCCCCGTCCACTTGCTCACGATCGCGGCGATGTCTTCCTCGTCCACCTCTTCCTTCAGCATGCGCGCCACGCCGGCATTCCCCTCCTGCGCGGCGGTCAACTGCTTCAGCTCCGCTTCGAGCTTCGGCAGTTCGCCATACTGAATCTGCGCGGCGCGATCCAGCTCGCCCTTGCGCGTCTGCTCCTCGGCCTCGAAGCGCAGCGCTTCGATCTTCTTCTTCACGTCGCTGATGCGGCTGCTCGCCTCGCGCTCCTTTGTCCAGCGCGCGCGCAGAGCCGTGATCTCTTCGTTCAGCGCGGCCATCTCGCGCTCCACTTCGTTGCGGCGCTCGACGCTGTTGGCGTCGGTCTCGCGCTTCAGCGCCTCGCGCTCGATCTCCAGCGAGGTTCTCTCGCGCTCCAGTTGATCGATCTCCGTCGGCACCGAGCCATTCTGAATGGCCAGCGATGCCGCCGCCTCATCCACCAGGTCGATGGCCTTGTCGGGCAGAAAGCGGTCGCTGATGTAGCGATGCGAAAGCGTGGCCGCGGCCACGATGGCCGCAGTCCTTGATGCGCACGTTGTGGTGCGCCTCGTAGCGATCCTTCAGGCCGCGCAGAATGGCGATCGTGTCTTCCACGTTGGGCTCGCCCACGTAGACGATCTGAAAACGCCGCTCCAGCGCCTTGTCCTTCTCGATGTACTTGCGGTACTCATTCAGCGTCGTCGCGCCGATGGCCCGCAACTCGCCCCGCGCCAGCGCCGGCTTCAGCATGTTGCTGGCGTCGATGGCCCCCTCGGCCGCGCCCGCGCCCACCAGCGTGTGCAGCTCGTCGATGAAGAGCACAATCTCGCCGTTCGATTCTTCGATCTCTTTCAGCACCGCCTTCAGCCGGTCCTCGAACTCGCCGCGATACTTGGCCCCGGCCAGCATCGAGCCCAGGTCGAGCGAGATCACACGCTTGTCGTTCAGGCTCTCCGGCACGTCGCCGCAGACGATGCGCCGCGCCAGCCCCTCGACGATGGCCGTCTTGCCCACGCCCGGCTCGCCGATCAGCACCGGGTTATTCTTTGTCCGCCGGCTCAGCACCTGGATCACGCGGCGAATCTCCTCGTCGCGCCCGATCACCGGGTCCAGCTTGCCGCGCCGCGCCAGTTCGGTCAGATCCTTGGCGTACTTCTCCAGCGCCTGAAACTTCGCCTCGGGATTCTGATCCGTCACCCGCTGCGAACCGCGCACCGCCGTCAGCGCCTGCAGAATCGCCTCGTGCGTCGCGCCCAGGCAATCAGCGCCTCGCGCGCCGAATCGCCCTTCAGGTGCGCCGCGCCCAGCAGCAGGTGTTCGGTCGAAACGTACTCGTCCTTGAAGTTCGCGGCCTCGCGGAAGGCCTGCTCCAGCGCTTGGTTCAGCGCCTGGCTCATGCCCGGCTGCGCGGCCGACCCTGCAACGCGAGGCAGTTTCTCCTCGATCTGGTGCAGCTCGTGCTCCAGCCGCTCGGTGGGAACGCCGATCTTTTCGAGCACCGCGGGGATCACGCCCTCGCGGTCCTCGACCAGCGCCAGCAACAGATGCACCGGCTGGACTTCCGGGTTGCCCAGTTCGGTTGCCCGCGCCTGCGCCTGCTGCCATCGCCTGCTGCGACTTGACGGTCAGTTTTTCCCAACGAATAGCCATGAAGACTCCAGTTGTCAGTAGTCAGTGGTCAGTTGTCAGTGACGGCAATCGGCGTTTGAGAACTGACCACTGTTCACTGACCACTGACCACTGGCGGCTACGCCGCTACGTTGATCTTGATCTGCTTGGGCTGGGCTTCCGGCTTCTTGGTCAGCTCCAGCTTCAGCACACCCGCATTGTAGCTGGCCTGCGACATTCTCCGTATCGACGGTGGACGGGCAGCGTGAAGGCGCGGAAGAAGCTGCCATAGCGCCGCTCGATGCGATGGAAGTTCTGCTTCCTTCTCCTCGGCCTCGAACTTGCGCTCGCCCTTGACGGTCAGCGTGTGGTTCTCCACGCGCACGTCCAGGTCCTTCTGTTCGATGCCCGGAACTTCCAGCTTGAGCACGACCTTCTGCGCGTCCTCATAGATATCGACCGCCGGCACAAAGCTGGCAGCCGCCACCGGATCGTCTCCGCCGTTCATGTCGCGGAAGAGAGAGTTGACGCGGTTCTGCAAAGCGACGACTTCCCGAAACGGGTCCCAACGAGTGATTGCCATGATTGTATCCTCCTGATGGAATTCTGGAATTTGCGGGGCCGGAATCTTGAGTCCCAGCCGCTCAACAAATCTGATACGAATATAGCACACAACGATTCAGAAAATGTGCGCGTCATATGCTCATATTTTTGCGACAAAATATCTCTTTCAATATCAATCGCTTGCGAGGACTCGCAATCCTTCTTGCGGGTTTTCGAGCCTCTTTCGCCCGCATGCGAACCGATTTTGTCGCAGATTAACGCTTGTCCCCAGCGGCTTTCCGGCTTGCCGACAGTCAAGTTCCCTGTAGTCTCACAGATTCATTGAGGGGTCGATGGAGCCACTTGCAAGATTTCATAGGGTTTGCAAGAAGCGTCAGGGCACGACTTCAGTCGTGCCGAATGATCAGCAAAAGAGAAGGTTGGGCTTTAGCCCCTCTGGCTTTTATTTTCAGCTATTTACAATTCGGCAGCGGCTACAGCCGGGATTAAGATGGAGCCGTTGGCGGCACGACTGAAGTCGTGCCCTGACGCATATCGCAGCCTGAAAGCAAATTTGCAAGAGGGTCGATGGAATCGGCCTTCGGCGCGACAGCTTTTCGGCCTCCAACCGATCACTGACCACTGGCCACTGGCCACTGCCGGGGCGCCTGACCCCTGACCCCTGATCCCTGATCCCTGATCTCCTGGTCCTTGTACTGAAGCTGATAGAGCTTCCAGTAGAGCCCGCGATTGGCCAGTAATTGCTGGTGCGAGCCCATCTCGCGCAACTGCCCCTTGTGCAGCACCAGAATGGTCTCGGCGCGCTGCACGGTCGAGAGCCGGTGAGCGATCAGGACGCTGGTGCGCCCTTCCACCAGCCGCTCCAGCGCTCCGCGAATGCGCAGCTCAGTGTCGGTGTCCACGCTCGACGTGGCTTCGTCAAGGATGAGGATGCGGGGATTGTAGGCCAGAGCGCGGGCAAAGTTGATCAGCTGTTTCTGGCCTGTCGAGAGCGAATTGCCGCGTTCGCGCACCGGCTCGTCGAACTTCCCCGGCAGGCTCTCGATGAAGTCCAGCACGTTCACGTCGCGCGCCGCCTGGCGCAGGCCGGCTTCGGTAATCTCCTCGTTGCCCAGGCGAATGTTCTCCGCTATGGTGCCGGTGAACAGAAACGGGTCCTGCAAGACGACCGCGAAGTGCCGCCGCAGCGCGGTCAGATCCTGCCGCCGCAAGTCCACGCCGTCCAGCAGAATCTGCCCGGCGGTCACGTCGTAGAAGCGCATCATCAGGCTGGTCAGGGTAGTCTTTCCAGCCCCTGTATGGCCCACGATCGCCACTGTTTGCCCCGGCTCGACCGTGAACGAGACGTCCTTGAGAATCCATTCGATGCCAGGGATGGCGGCAAGCTCGGTGGCATTGAAAGGGCATGGCTTTAGCCGTGCCGAAACTTCGCCAACAAAACTGCCGGGCTTTAGCCCCTGAGGGAAAGCATCTTCCGCCCTGTGCATTCCCTCAGCGGTTAAAGCCGGGATCATTTCAGGCGATTCTGCGGCACGGCTGAAGCCGTGCCCTTTCAAAACCTGAGCCACGGCTTTCTGTTGCGCCTCGGTCAGCTTCTGATAGGTGAACCAGACGTGGCGAAACTCGATTCTGTTGGTCCCGTCGCCCTCGGCAGGATCGGTTGGGCTGACGATCTCCGGGGCCGTGTCTAGCAGCTTGAAGATGCGCTCGCAGGCCGCCATCGCCGCCTGCAAAATGTTGTACTTGTCGCTCAAGTCCTGGATTGGCCGCCAGAACCGCTGCGAGTACTGGATGAACATGGCGAGCACGCCGATGGTCACACCGCCCGAAAGCACGCCGAATCCCCCCCGCCAGATGACCAGCGCGATCGCCAGGGAGGAGAGAATCTCCACGGTGGGGTAGTAAAGCGCGTAGGCGAAGATGGTGTCTTTGAACGCGATCATGTGCAGGCGATTGACGGCCTCGAAGTCGTCGTAGGCGCGCTTTTCGCGGTTGAAGAGCTGCACCACGCTCATGCCGGAGATGTGTTCCTGCGTGAAGCTGTTGATGCGGGCGATCGCGGCCCTCACCCGGCGGAAGCTCTCGCGCACGCTGTCCCGGAAGATGCGCGTAACCACCAGGATCAGCGGCAGCACGGCGAAGGCGATCAGCGCCAGCCACCAGTTGATGCTCAGCATCACGGCCGACATGATGACCAGGTTGAAGAAGTCGTCCACGATGGCCAGCACGCCGGCGGTGAACATGTCGTTGATGGCGTCCACGTCCGAGGTCAGCCGCGTCACCAGCCGGCCCACGGCGTGGGTGTCGAAGAAGGCGACATCCATGCGCTGCATGTGCCGGAAGATATCCCGGCGCAGGTCGAACATGATCTTCTGGCCCGTCCATTGCATCAGGTAAGTCTGAATGAATTGAAAGAGATACGAGAAGCAAAGCGCGCCAAGATAGATCGCGGCCAGCAGCGTGATTCCGTGATAAGCATTGGGCGGCAGGCGGCGCGTAAGCCAGTTGGTGGCCGGCCCGGGCGCGCCCGTCAGGTAGCGGTCAATGGCCACCTTGACTAGGTAGGGCCCGGTCACGTCGAACATGGATTTGCAGGTGATGGCCAGCGCGGAGACGGTGGCCTGAATCCAGTATGGGCGCAGGTAATGGCCGAGGCGGCGGATCAGCCGGGAGTCGTAGACTTTGCCGACAGGGTCTTCATCGGGCTTGTGGGGCTTTTTCTTTTCTTCGTCGGCCATGCGCTGGGTGGGGTTCCGGCTTCCGTTCTTATTGTAGCGGCAGGGGCGGAGATCGGAGATCAGGGATCAGGGATCAGGAATCGGGGCCGTGGACCCAAGGCAATCGCATTTGAAATTCAGTTGAAGCACGGTTGGTACTTCCGGTAACCATTGGGAAGCCTGAGGGTTGTTGCAGCAGGATTTCATGTCCCGCAAAGAAACCCTGGAGCAATTCGGTTCCTGTTGGGAAGGGCTTGAGGACCCGCGCTGCGGCAATGCCGCCTTACATGACTTTCACGAACTGCTGATGATCGCTTTATGCTGCGTGCTTTGCGGCGGCCAGGGCGCGGTGGATATGGCTGTGTTTGCCGAGGCCAAGGAGCCTTTTCTGCGCAGCTTTCTTACCCTGGCCAACGGCCTTGCCAGTCACGACACCTTCAGCCGCCTGTTCCGCAATCTCGATCCGGATCGGTTTCGCGATTCGTTTCAGCGGTTTATGGCGCAGTTCTCCGAGCAGTTGCAGGGCGTGGCGGCCATCGACGGCAAGGTGTTACGCCGCTCGTTCGATCGCGCCAGCGGCAAGTCGGCTCTGCACATGGTCAGTGCCTGGGGCTCGGAGCAGCGGCTGGTGCTGGCGCAGACCGCCACCGATGCCAAGTCCAACGAGATTGCGGCAGTGCCCAGGCTGCTCAGTATGCTGGCCCTCAAAGGGACGATCGTGACCGCCGATGCGCTCAACTGCCAGCGCGCCATCGCCGGGCAAATCGTCGAACAGAAGGGCGACTACGCGCTGGCGCTGAAGGGCCATCAGTGCACGCTGTTTGACGATGTGGTCCTGTTGCTGGATGACCCGGAGTTGAAAGTGAGCGCCGCAGCGCCCGTTGTCGAGGCCGATCACGGACGCATCGAGACGCGCTCGGCGACGGTGTCAACCGAGATCGACTGGTTGCAGAAACAGCACCAATGGCCGGGTCTGAAGGCCATCGGCAAAGTGGTTCGAAGGCGTGAAACCGCAGACAAAACCACCACCGACACCGCTTATTATCTGCTCGGTACGGCCTTGTAGCCGGAGCGGTTCAACGAGGTTGTCCGCCAACACTGGGGCGTAGAAAACAGCTTGCGCTGGCGTCTGGATGTGGTCATGAACGAGGATCAGGATCGGACGCGAATGGGACACGGGCCGCACAATCTCGCCGTCCTACGCCACATGGCCATCAATGCCATGCAAAGAGAGGGATCGAAAGGCTCGCTGCGCGGCAAATTCAAACGCGCCGAATGGGACAATGCCCTCCTCTATCGGCTACTGGAGCTGTTTTGAAATGCGATTGCCCCGCGTTCGAGTCTCACGCGGCTTGACATACCTCCACTTTGGCTTTAGTCTACGAACAATCGGTTGGCGGCGAGGGATTGACGTTCAACCTGTAAAGGTCTCAATGGCCCATATTTTCACTCCCGCAATGTGTCTGTGCTGCTGTCGGGGCGGCTCTGTGCGGGCGTGTTCTCTGGACTAGATTCCGAATCAGAATCTCGAGCCACGATGACCCACCCGCCAGAAGGCGCGGTGGGTTTTTAGTTTTCAGGGGGATTGTCGGAGTTATTGGGCACTTGCCGGCCTCCGGCAACTGCTCCGCAAGCGCCGGTGGCGAAGCGGTCAACGCGCAGGTCTGCAAAGCCTGTATTCGCGGGTTCAATTCCCGCCCGGCGCTCCACAATTTGCTGTTGCAAGTGGCGTCCCGGTTGCCTTGCACAGGCGAGGTTTCACCCGCCTGCTAACCGGGTTGTCCTCGATTCAGACGATTCCTTTTCGCGTAGTGCCCAGGGTGTTCCGCGCTTGGGAATGCCCGCAAATCACGTTCTTCAAATCGATATGGAGTGAACAGCATGAAAGGTCTGTATGCCAGAATCTATCCGGCCGTTTTCATTGCCCTTGCCTTGATCGCTTCGACGAGTCCCCTTAGTGCGCAGGCTCATTTGCTCAACGTCTCATACGACCCTACCCGCGAGTTCTATGAAGAGTACAACCGCCTGTTTGCGCAGCACTGGAAAGCAACAACCGGGCAGGATGTGATTATCAATCAGTCGCACGGCGGGTCAGGCAAGCAGGCGCGCGCGGTGATCGACGGGCTGGAGGCAGATGTAGTCACGCTTGCCCTGGCTTACGACATCGATGCGATCGCGCAGAATGGCGGTCTGCTGGACAAGGATTGGCAGTCGAAGTTTCCCGACAAAAGCACACCCTACACTTCGACCATCGTCTTGCTTGTGCGCAAGGGGAATCCCCTCGGTATCCGCGATTGGGACGATCTGATTCGTCCTGGAATCAAGGTCATCACGCCGAATCCCAAGACCTCAGGAGGCGCTCGGTGGAATTATCTCGCCGCCTGGGGATACGCGCTTCGCAAGTCCGGCAACAACGAGCAAGGCGCGCGCGATTATATGAAGAAGCTCTTTGCGAACGTGCCGGTACTCGACTCCGGTGCGCGCGGCGCAACCACTACTTTTGTGCAGCGCGGGGTGGGCGATGTACTCATCGCCTGGGAGAATGAAGCGCTGCTGGCGCTCAAGGAGTTTGGTCCCGACAAATTTGAGATCGTGGTTCCCTCCGCCACGATCCTTGCCGAGCCTCCGGTCGCGGTTGTCGATAAAGTCGCACGCAAGCATGGGACCGAAAAGGTCGCGCACGCCTATCTTGAGTATCTCTATTCACCTGAAGCACAAGAACTCGCGGCAAAGTACTACTATCGTCCGCGGCTCAAGCCGGTGGCGGACAAGTACGCCAGCGTCTTTCCCAAGGTGAATACCTTTACCGTCGAGGAGGGATGCGGCGGATGGCAGAACGCGCAGGCCAAGCACTTCAGCGATGGTGGAACCTTCGATCAGATCTATGGGAAATAGGGAAAACAAATGCCAGTACAGAGGGCGGGCAAATCATGGAGTTTTGTCACGAGAAGTTCGCCTCTTCCCGGATTCCGCTTGAGTTTCGGATTCACGCTGGCCTATCTGACGGTCATCGTATTGATCCCTCTCACGGCAATTCTTCTGCACGCAGCGCATTTGGGATTTGCTGGATTTCTGCGCACGGTCACGGCTCCGCGCGTGATGGCGTCGTATCGCGTTACGCTAGGCTCCGCGGCTGTGGCGGCGTTGCTCTCGGCGCTCTTTGGAATGCTGCTGGCATGGGTTCTGGCGCGGTACAGTTTTCCCGGCAAGCGCATCGTGGACGCTCTCGTGGATCTTCCCTTTGCGCTGCCCACCGCGGTAGCGGGCATCTCGTTGACCGCGCTCTATGCCGAGAATGGATGGATTGGACGCTATCTTGAGCCGCATGGAATCCATGTCGCCTTTACTCCTGCCGGCATCGTAATGGCCATGTCCTTTGTGGGCTTTCCTTTTGTTGTGCGCAGCGTGCAACCGGTTCTGGAGGATCTGGACCCGGCGATGGAAGAGGCTGCGGCAAGCCTTGGCGCCAATGTCTGGCAGCGTTTTTCGCGCGTCATCTTTCCGGTGGCGCTTCCCGCATTGCTGACGGGAACGGCGCTGGCTTTTGCGCGGGCCGCGGGCGAATATGGCTCGGTAATCTTTATTGCGGGCAACATGCCGATGAAAACAGAAATCACCGCGCTGCTGATTGTTACAAAGTTGGAGGAATACGACTACTCCGGAGCGGCGGCGATCGCGGGGGCCATGCTGGCTTTGTCCTTCACGGTAATGCTGATGGTAAACATTCTCCAGTGGTGGGTGCAGCGGAGAGAGGGAAAGAGAGTATGAGCGGCCGTCTCGCAATCCCGTCTTCCGCGCTGCTGCAACCATCGATCCAGCAGAGAGTGGGCCGCGTGGCGCTCATTTTGCTGGCGCTCCTGTTTCTCGCCGGGTTCCTGGTGTTGCCGGTCGTAGCCGTTTTTACTCAGGCGTTTTCGCAGGGTTGGAAGATGTATCGGGACTCGATTCGCCAGGAGGATGTGCTTTCTGCCTTGCGCCTTACCGGCCTGGTGGCTTGCATCGCGGTTCCGCTCAATATGCTCTTCGGCATTGCCGCCAGTTGGGCCATTACCCGCTTCGAGTTTCATGGCAAGAGCCTGCTGATTACGCTGATCGACATTCCTCTCGCCGTATCCCCAGTGGTCGCGGGCCTGATGTACGTTGAGGTCTTTGGGTTGCATGGATGGCTAGGTCCATGGTTGGGTGAGCACAACCTCCATATCATCTTTTCGGTGCCGGGGATTGTTTTGGCAACCGTCTTCGTTACATTCCCTTTCGTGGCACGAGAACTGATTCCCTTCATGCAGGCGCAGGGAAGCGATGAGGAGGTTGCCGCGGTGGTTTTAGGCGCAAATGGCTGGAGCATCTTCTGGCGCGTCACTTTACCTAACATCAAATGGGCGCTGCTCTACGGAACGATTCTGGCGGCCTCGCGTTCCATTGGAGAGTTTGGCGCGGTCTCGGTGGTCTCCGGTCACATTCGCGGCCAGACCACCACTCTGCCGCTTCAGGTGGAGATGCTCTACAACGAATATAACTTCACCGCGGCCTTTGCAGCCGCATCGTTGTTGACGCTGGCTGCCATTGTCACCCTTGTGTTGAAGAAGGTCGTAGAAGTGACATCCGGCGTTCATCGGCACATCGAAGAGAGAGAAATAGAGCCATGAGCATCCAGGTCGAGCACATTTGCAAACAGTACGGCTCTTTCACCGCGCTTGCCGGCGTCAGCCTGACGATTGGCAGCGGTGAATTGGTGGCGCTCCTCGGGCCGTCCGGATCGGGCAAGACTACGCTGATGCGCATTATTGCAGGTCTTGAATCGCCCGATGCCGGGTCGATCCTCCTTCATGGCGAAGAGAGCACGCAGCACAGTGCCTCCAAGCGCGGAATCGGATTCGTCTTCCAGCATTACGCGCTCTTTCGCCACATGACGATCTTCGAGAACGTCGCCTTTGGCCTGCGTGTGCAATCGAGGCAACTGAGGCCATCGCGCCCCGAGATCCGCGAACGGGTGCTGGAGTTGCTTCACCTTGTTCAATTGGACTCCTTTGCGCAGATGTATCCCGAGCAACTCTCCGGCGGCCAAAGGCAGCGGGTGGCGTTGGCGCGCGCGTTGGCCGTCAAACCGAAGGTCCTGCTTCTCGACGAGCCATTCAGCGCCCTGGATGCGAAGGTGCGCAAGGAACTGCGCGACTGGCTGCGCCGCATTCACGACGAATTGCATGTGACCACCGTGCTCGTAACGCACGATCAGGAAGAGGCGCTGGAGGTTGCCGACCGTGTCGCCATTCTGAATCGAGGCAGACTGGAGCAGATTGGAACGCCCCAATCCATCTACGACAATCCGGCATCGCCGTTTGTCTACAATTTCCTGGGAAACGTCAATCTCTTTCATGGGCGTCTGCTGGCCGATCTTTCGTCGCAAGGGCTTGGGGGCGGTGCAGAGGAGGCCGTCCACTCCGCAATAGGTTTTGTTCGGCCGCACGAACTTGAGGTATCGCGAAATCTTCCACCGCACTCAAGAGCAGTCGTGGCCAGCGTTGTGCGCATTCATTCAGCCGGCCCTCAGGCTCGGCTGGAGCTGAGTATTGCGGGTAACGGCAGACCTGTGACCGCGGAGCTGGGAAAAAGGCAATTTGAGGAACTGGCGCTGGCGCCGGGCGACAGCGTCTTCGTCTGGCCGCAATCCATCCGCCTATTCGACGACGATGGAGCCAGGGCGCTCCTGCTCGATCAAGGGGCGGGCATATGAGGCTGCTGTTGACAACTCTTTCCGTTTCCCTGTCCCAAATTACCCGGTTCCTTCCATTCAGGCCGCACGCTCCAGGGTTCTCAAGTCGTTGACAAATAAGTCCCCAGCGTCTGAAAGCGCCTTGGGGCTTGCGGAAGTCGCGGCTGGCATCCAATCTCAGGGCGAGCTACTGCGCTTCACCTACGGGGATGCGCAGCCGCAAGTCATCCAGTGCCCGTTGTTCAATACCTCGGCAGCGAGGTATCGATTCTTTCTGCCCACGCCAGAATGCCGCCGGTAAGATTGGTAGCGTGTTTGAAGCCCGATTGGCGCAGAAAGTCCACAGCTTTTGCGCTGCGCGCACCGCTCTTGCAATGCACCACGATCTCGCGGCTTGAGTCCAGTTCATGGAGCCGTGCGGCCAGATCGCCGAGCGGAATCAGGTGGCCGTGGATATTGCAGATTTGATACTCATGCGGCTCGCGAACATCGAGCACGAAGATATCCTCTTTGGCATCCAGCCGGCGCTTAAGTTCCTCCGGCCGAATCTCAGGAATCTTCGCAGTGGCCGATGCCTCCGACTCCTCGCCTCGAATTCCGCAGAACTGGTTGTAATCGATCAGCTCCTTGACCGTTGGATTGGCGCCGCAGACCGGGCACTCCGGATCCTTTCGCACGCGCAACTCGCGGAATCGCATGGCCAGCGCATCCACCAGCAGCAGGCGGCCGATCAACGGCTCGCCCACACCAAGAATCAGCTTGATGACTTCCGTCGCCTGAATCACTCCCAGCAACCCAGGAAGCACGCCCAAGACTCCGCCTTCCGCGCACGATGGAACCAGGCCCGGCGGCGGCGGCTCAGGATAGAGGCAGCGATAACAGGGGCCGGCCTCGGTGGCAAAGACGCTTGCCTGGCCTTCGAAGCGGAAGATCGATGCATAGACATTGGGCTTGCCGCTCAGCACGCAGGCATCGTTGACCAGGTAGCGCGTGGTGAAGTTGTCCGTTCCGTCGGCGACGATGTCGAAGCCGGCGAATATCTCCAGCGCATTTTGGCTGTTCAGATAAGTATCGAAACGCTTGATCTCGACAAAGGGATTGATCGCGGTCAGCTTGTCGATGGCCGAGTCGAGCTTCAGGCGGCCCACGTCGCTAGTGTAATGCAATACCTGCCGTTGTAGGTTGGTGTAGTCCACCACGTCGAAATCGACGAGGCCAAGTTCGCCCACCCCCGCCGCCGCCAGATACAGTGCCAGCGGCGATCCGAGGCCGCCCGCGCCCACGCACAGCACGCGCGCAGCCTTCAGCCTCTTCTGCCCAGCGAGGGTTACTTCCGGCATGATAAGATGACGCGAATAACGAAGAATCTCTTCGTTGCTCAATGTTGCTTTGCTGCCATCGATCAATTCAGCCACAGTTCATTTCTCCAAGAACGTTTTGTGCATTCATCTTTCGCAGAGTTGCCGCGCTCTACCGTCCACCAACAACTGAGGGAACGATGGCGATTGTGTCGGTTTCCTTGACAGACGTTGCATCCTTGCCCAGGTAGCGAATGTCCTCGTCATTCAGATAAGCATTGACAAACGAGCGCATCTTGCCGTCCCCCGCAAAGAGGTGCTTGCGCGGATCCGGGTGCTTGCCAGCGAGATCATTCAGCGCCTCGCCAACAGTTTGGGCAGATACTTCGATGACAGATTGTTCTCCTGCATTAGGCCGGAGCGGCATGGGAATCAAGACTTTGATGGACTTATTCTTCCTTTCTGAAATGTTCGGTCTTGCATCGCTTACTGCTCGATGACTTCGAGGAGTTCATCTTCAAAATGCTTGGCTTCTTCCTGGCCCAGCAACAACAACGAGTTCGTAAGCACGGCGCGTCCGTTTTCCACGCTGGTGATCACATACGAGCAGCCGGTCCAATGCGCCTCAGCAAGATCGGTCGCAGACCATTGGGCCGGATGATCCGGGTGAGAGTGATAAAAGCCGACGATGTCCTGGCCAGCCAGCAGCGCATTACGCTGAATGTGCACCAGCTCATCCGGACTGATCTGATAGCGGTTTGTCAATGAATCCGCGCGCGTGTTTCCGCAGGGAACGACAGCCTTGATCGCCTTTCTGCCGTTATCGTCGAATTCACCCACCAGAACTCCGCAGCACTCATGCGGATAAGTCGCCTCGCCGTGCTGCCGCAGCTGATCGTAAAGTCCGACCGGTATCTTTAACGCCATGCTTGTTTCCTTGCCCTATGCGTTCTCTTCCCAACAATGCTCACATAAATACTTGTCGCCAGAGTCGGGAAAGATGGTGACGATCACGGAACCCGCGGTCGCATCTCGCGCAACCAGCAACGCGCCCACCAGCGCCGCGGCTGCTGAGACGCCGATCGGCAATCCCTCTTCCCGAGCCACTCGCCGAGCCATCGTGTAGGCTGCTTCTGTTTCGATGCCCAACTCCGCGTCGGCGATGCCGGCGTCGTAAATTCTTGGAATGATCGAAGTCTCCATGTGCTTGGTTCCCTCGATGCCGTGAAATGGAGAGTCGGGCTGTAGTGAGATGCAACGAATCGCCGGACTCAGTTCTTTCAATCGGCGCGAAGTCCCTACGAAGGTTCCACTGGTTCCGAGGATACCGGCACGCAAGATTGGGCGAATTACCAAAGCTATTTGCTCTCACCGCTCTTGGTTACATCTTTCACTGCATCGAAGAACGGCTTGGAGTCTTTGGTGCGATGAATGCGTCTCTTCAGTACGTCGTCCCGTGCGATATAGGGATCCTGTGTTTCCGCGCGAGGGTCTAGAAGGCAGGTTTGACGCATGATCGTGGCTTCAGCTCTGCCTTGAAGAAGCTGAGATAGTCGGGTACGTTTGGCACTCAAACCGTTACACGTTCTGCTCCTGGCTGGCAATGGCCGGTTTCTCCATCAAGGAGATTCAGGAAGCGGCGGGACACAAGACCATCACCATGTCGGCCCGCTACAGCCATCTGTCGCCCGAGCATCGACAGTCAGTGGTGGAGCGCATCTCCGGGGCCGGGCTGCCGCGCACAGGCACTGAATAACACAACATGCACCAAGACAGGCACCAGACGAAAATGGCCACTCGCTCGCGAGTGGCCATTTTCATCGTAAACTCTTTGTTTTGTTGGTGCCGGGAGGGGGGGTCGAACCCCCATGACCGCAAGGGTCGGCGGATTTTGAGTCCGCTGCGTCTGCCAGTTCCGCCATCCCGGCTCGGGTGGGGATCATCCATCAAAAGTATCGCATAGCCTTTCCACGCGGCGCTACTGGCCGCGCTTGGCGCCTTCATCACACCATCCCGCTGGAGAGTCCGTTGCGGGGCGCAGATGCAAATCGCGGCAAGTCCGGACTGGGGCAAATCCGGGTTGCGGCATTTCCGGACTGCGGCCGATCGGAACGTGTCCCGGTCGGGAAGAAGGCAAATTGAGAATACAAACGGCCGGAAGGCGACAATTCCCAGTGGCGTCCCGGCTTTCCACACTCCTCCGAATGTGAATCCCGTGCGACAATGGAGGCATCCGTGATGACTAACGCCTCTTCTGTAGTTGTTCCTTCGCCGGTTGCGGTTACCCCGCCGTTGCTTGCCACGCACAGCATAACCGCCGAGGAGTACAGCCGTATTCTGGCTGCCCTGGGCCGCGTTCCCTCGCTCACCGAGCTGGGCATCTACAGCGTGATGTGGAGCGAGCATTGCTCCTATAAGTCAAGCCGCGTGCATCTGAAGCGGCTGCCCACCAAGAGCGATCGCGTGGTGCAGGGGCCGGGCGAGAACGCCGGCATCGTCAACGTGGGCGACGGCTGGGCCTGCGCCTTCAAGATCGAGTCTCACAATCACCCCAGCTACATCGAACCCTTCCAGGGAGCGGCCACAGGCGTGGGCGGCATTCTGCGCGACATCTTCACCATGGGCGCACGGCCGCTGGCGGTAATGGATTCGCTGCGCTTCGGGCCGATCCGGCCACAAGGTGAACCAGGCGGCGCCGAACTGGAGCTGGTTGCGAAAAACCACGCCATCGTGGAAGGCGTCGTGAGCGGCATCGCCGCCTACGGCAACTGCTTCGGAGTGCCCAACCTTGGCGGCGAAACCAAATTCGAGGCCTGCTACAGCGGCAACCCGCTGGTGAACGCCTTTGCCCTGGGCCTGGTCCGCATCGACGAGATCTTCTACGGCAAGGCCAGCGGCGCGGGGAATCCCGTGATTTACGTGGGCGCAAAGACCGGCCGCGACGGCATTCACGGCGCAACCATGGCCAGCGAGGAGTTCAAGGAGGGTTCCGAGCAGAAGCGCCCCAACGTGCAGGTGGGCGACCCCTTCATGGAGAAGCTGCTGCTGGAGGCCTGCCTGAAGTATACGCCAACGCTGAACGAGTACATAAC
>CAWCWQ010000067.1:0-7182 GCA_963799145.1 uncultured Acidobacteriaceae bacterium
AGCGCCAGGAAAGCCTGGCTGATCTTGTAAGCTGAAAGGAGCTTACCTTGTAATTGCCCATTCAACAAGTAGCCGAGCCAGCGTGGAGCGGAGCGATCCGCCGAGCGAAGCCTGGCGAAGGCGAACCCGTGAGCCGTAGCGGAAGCAAACCCGATTCGGCCTCGTTATGCAAACTGAGAGCGGCCAAGCTGCCATACGTGACGAAGCCTGCAACCGGTGGTGAAGCAATGGGGCAAGAGCAATCACCGGGCTCTCCGGGGTGGTTGGGGACGGCGCGTGGGGAAAGATCAGTCGAGGAACCTGGGAGACCCGGCGGAGTGGTCGGCGCACGCAAGCCAACGCCCGAGGGGAATGAATAACCCTGGGGTGGCTCGGTCGGGAGTCGGACCGGCCCATATTAGCGAGGAAGCGGGTAACGACCGTGGAGCGAAGGGGCCGGAGCAGAGAAGCGCGGAGTCAGAGGAGGGGAGAGCCGCTTGGATGAAAATCCCACTACGGGGAAACCGCAGGCTGCGGAAAGGCTGCCGGAGACGGGGCCAGAACGGAGCTTGCCGGAGAAACTCTCTCAACTGAGACAGAAGCTGGGCCCAAAAGCCAAGCAGGAGCCGAAGTTCCGGTTCTATGTGTTGTACGACCGGATCTATCGGCGGGACACGCTGGAAGCCGCTTGGGAGCGGGTGCGCGCTAATAAGGGCGCACCGGGCGTTGACGGGGTGACGATCGCACAGATCGAAACTTCTGGCGGCGGAGTGAAAGGATTTCTGGATAAACTTCAGGAATCGTTACGCACCCACACCTATCGCCCGCAAGCGGTACGACGCGTCTACATCCCCAAGGCGAACGGGAAGCTGCGACCCTTGGGTATACCGACGTACGCTTCATAGTGCACCTCTGCCCATAGCGTTTTGGAATGTTGCGCCATTTTGTATTCTTCTTGAGTGATGCACCCAGTCTCGGAGCTTCTGTTCGTCTGATGCGTTTAGTGTAATCCAATACGGCATTCCATTGTTCAGCCGCCGGGCCTGGACCAGGCGACGCTCGATCCAATAGTAGACCACGCCAGCGCTAACTCCGAAGTGCTGGGCCACTTTTTGTACGGTCAACTCCTCGGGCCTTTTCAGCGTCGCAGGCGGAATCTGATGGCGCCAACGAATCCACCGCACAATCTCCGCAGTGTAGGGTTTGCCCTTCGCACTGGCATGTCCTTCTCGATTCAGCCAGGTTGCGATCTCCGCATCGGGTAAGCGGTGAGTCAGTTCGCGAACTTTGTCGATCAGGGCGGCAGGATACCGGAGGCGGTCTGCCATATTGGGCGGGAGTTGGACCGTAAGGCTGGTGCAGGCCCCGCCTTGCCAGCGGATGTGAGCCAAAAGCTGCTTTGGGAGCGGGGGCTTCTCGACAGTAATATCCTTGATGAGCAGCCGCAACATCCGCTTGCGGTCCTTGGCCTGCGTGGTGGGGGCATGCCACACCCGTGGTAAATCCTTTGCCAGAGCGAGGACTTTCGCCTTCTGCTCGGGTGTGGCGACGCGGGCTTCTTGACGTTGAAACTCCGCGGCTTGCTTTTTGAGGTTTTCCAAGTGGAGCAACGCATCGTTCCAGCGGCGCTCCAGCGTGCTCGCCACCAGGCGCTGGGAGGGATCAACCTCTTGATAGCGCCGCTCGGCGAGCGCGGCTTCGTACTCGGCACGTTCGAGCCGCATCTGCCATTGGCGCAATAGGGTCTGATCGCGCGACTCCAACTCCTCGAGAGCCGCCAACGCGAGCTCGAGTTCGGCTGGCTGCAAGGCCTTCAGGACTTCTTCCGCGATGGCGGCATCGAGCCGATCGCAACGGAAGCTCATGCAATCACGACTCGCTAATCCTTCGCGGCGTAACCAGTTGCATTGGTAGGAGGGATAAATGCCGCCGTTGCCGAGATAGCGTACCGTGAGCGCGCGACCACAATGGCCGCACAGCAGCAACCCTTGGAGCAAAGCCAAGCCTTCGCGAGCGGGACCGGCCAGCACCATCTCCTCACCGTTCGTGCGGTTTTTCTCCAGCCGCTCCTGGTTCTTAAAGAATTCTTCCAAGGGGATGTACCCTTCGTGGTGCTCTTTCAAGCTGACGCGCCAGTCCGGCATGGCGACCGCGTGGATCCGTTTATGAACCTCGCCCTGGGAGCTGATCTCGCGGTGATACCGGTAACGACCGAAGACGTACATCCCGGCATAAGACGGGTTCTTGAGGATGCCCAGCACCCGGCTGTGCGTCAGGCGCCCCCAAATAATCTTGCCATCCCACGCTCCCCCATAGGACCGCTTGGGAAAGCGTAGCGCACTGGCGGCGAATCGTTGCATCACGGCGAAGGCGGTACCGGTTTCGCGAAAGAGACGAAACACCATGCTCACCGCGCCCCGCACTTCTTCGTCGGGATCGGGGATGATACGGCTTTCCGAGTCGTAGCAAAAGCCCACCGGAAGGGGGAAACGCAACTCGCCTTTTTTCGCTTTGTTGAGCTTGCCGCCCTGGAGGCGGGCGTGCAAAAAATGTAGCTCGGCCTGGGCCATAGTCCCCTTCAATCCTAAAAGAAGTCCGTCGTTGAAGTCCGCCGGGTCGTAGCAACCATCCTCGTCGATTACCAGAGTGGTGGTGAGCGCGCACAGTTCCAGCAGGCGATGCCAATCGAGATTCGAGCGTGCCAGCCGCGAGACTTCCAGGGCAAACACTGCTCCCACTTGACCCATCGAGACATCGGCTACTAAGGTCTTGAAGTCCTCCCGCCCCGCCATCTCCGTCCCCGTCCTTCCCAAATCCCGGTCGAGGGTGCGGATCAGGGATTCGCTCCAGCCCAGTTCCAGCGCCTTCTCGCGCAGCGCGTACTGGCGCTCCGTGCTCTCTTGATGGTGGCGTACTTGACCTGGTGTCAACTGGCGTAAATAAATGTAGGCCGGTTTGCTGCGGTGATGATCGGCAATCTTCGGATTCATCATCGGCCTCCACAGTGGTCAAAAAGTTGGGGTCGCCGTCGAGCCAACTGGCGAGCATATTGGCCAGGAACACGCCGCCCAATCCTGGATCGATCGGTACGCGGAGGGGGGAAAGCGTTTCGCTCATAGCATTCTTTTAGAGCGTCTCCCGGCGGCGCAGCAGTTCGCGGTTGATCTCGCAGATGGCCTCCAAGATCTCGCGGGCTCGATGGTAGTTGGCGAGGAACTCTGCCGCCTGAGCATGAGACTCCTGCGGGACGTAATCCATTTGCGGCCGCAGGCCAGGATAGCTCACCGACAGATAGTACTTGGGGCCGTGGCCTCGGCCGTCGGCGCATTTGCATCCCGGCTTTCCACATCGTTTGTAACGTTCGATGAGGGAACCGCGCAGAATCTCTTGGAGCGGAGGCAGTTGGCGCAGGAGAGCTCGGCGGCGTTTTCGCAAAGCGGCAGTGGGTTCGTTTGACATTGCTGTCAGACCACGTATATAACTGGTCTGATAATAAGCTGCGGGGTTTCATTTGTCAATCCTTTTTTGAGGGCCTTTTCCCACGACGGATTGGCCGGACGCGGGCAGTTCATCCAGTAAAGCGACGAACTCGAAAAGGAGGTCGGCGGCGAAACGGTGTGGCGGCACAGCCGGTGCGTCATGCCGAGACAGATCGGCCCAGTCGGTCCACTCGCGCGCGACACTGAAGGTGCCACGCTCCAGCTCGCGGAGAATCAGAGTGTCGACGCCGGCTACGCGCCGTTCCTTGAGGACTTCGAAGCGCTGGCCACGAAGCGGGTGAAAGGGGTGACAGATTTCAGCCCACCCCAAGGGTGAGCTGTGCGCAAGTGCAGTTCGCGCTGACCGTGCCGACGGTGCGCGACCGAGTGGCGCAGATGGCCACCTTGCTGATTCTGGAGCCGATCTTCGAGGAAGATTTCGAGGATTGTTCTTACGGATTTCGGCCGGGACGCTCGGCGCACCAAGCGCTGGAGGAGATACGCGGGCACTTGAAAGCCGGGTATCAGGCGGTGTATGACGCGGACTTGAAGGGATATTTCGACTCGATTCCGCACGACAAACTGCAAGCCTGTTTGCGGATGCGGATCGCGGACCGGAGCGTCTTGAAGCTGATCCGGCAGTGGCTGGAAGCAGCGGTGGTGGAGCCGCCCGGGGAATCGGGTGGACCGCCTCGAATCAGCCGGCAGAAGCAGGGAACCCCGCAGGGCGGAGTGATTTCGCCCTTGCTGGCAAACCTGTATCTACACTGGTTCGACAAGGTGTTTCACGGGGCCAGCGGTCCGGCCCACTGGGCCAAGGCCAAGTTGGTGCGCTACGCCGATGATTTTGTGGTGCTGGCGCAACAGCAAACGCCGCGACTGGTGGGATGGATCGAGACGAAGCTGGAATCCTGGATGGGGCTGGAGATCAATCGGGAGAAGACGCGGATCATCAAGCTGAGGCAGCAGGGAGCCAGTCTGGACTTTCTAGGATTCACGTTTCGGTACGACCGCGCGCGCCCCGAGTGGGGGCAGCATCGCTACTTGAATGTGATTCCCTCCAAGAAAGCTCTGGCTCGGGAGCGGACGAAGTTGCGTGAGATGACCAACGCGCAACAGAACGGCATCCCGATCCCCCAATTACTCGGGGAGTTGAATCGAAACCTGAGAGGTTGGGGCAACTACTTCCGTTTCGGCTATCCGCGGCACGCCTTCAACCAGATCAATAGCTACGTGCAATGGCGCCTGTGGAAACATCTGCGGCGCCGCAGCCAGCGTCCCTATCGCCCCCCCAAAGGGATGACGGGTTACGCTCAGATGAAACAATTGGGCTTGCTCGCCTTGTGACTCGACGGGGAACGACCTGTGCATGCTCGCGGCGAGAGTCTCTGCGAGAGCCGGATGCGGGAAATCCGCACGTCCGGTTCGACGAGGGGAGAGGAGCGTCAACCGCTACCTCTCCTACTCTACCGCCACCCTGGAATTTTGACGTAGGCCTATTGACCTGCGGTCTTCGCCTCCCGCAAATGTGCCGACGGCTTCAAGACAGGAGGCGCGGACCGCCAAGGCGGAGGTCCGCGCTCCTTGCTAAACACTAACCACTAGCCACTAACCACTGCTTTAGGCAAGGTCGTAGCGATCGAGGTTCATCACCTTGTTCCACGCCGCCACGAAGTCCTTCACAAACGCCTCCTTCGAGTCGTCGCAGGCATAGACTTCCGCGATGGCCCGGAGCTGGGAGTTCGAACCGAAGACAAGGTCGACACGGGTGCCGGTCCACTTGAGTTCGCCCGTCGCGCGATCGCGCCCCTCAAACACGCCTTCGGATGTGGCGGACGGCTGCCACTTCGTGTTCATGTCGAGCAGGTTGACGAAGAAATCATTGGTCAGCGTCTCGGGCCGCTTGGTGAAGACGCCGTGTTTGGACTGCCCGAAGTTCGCATTCAGGGCGCGCAGGCCGCCGATCAGAACCGTCATCTCGGGGGCGGTCAGCGTCAGCAACTGCGCCCGATCCACCAGCAGCTCCTCCGCCGATCTCTGCGTGTCCCTTCCGGAGGTAGTTGCGGAACCCGTCCGCGGTCGGCTCCAGTACGGCGAACGAGTGCACATCGGTCTGCTCCTGCGAAGCATCCGTGCGCCCCGGCGAGAAGGGAACCTTCACGTCGTGCCCGGCCTTCTTCGCCGCTTCCTCGACGGCTGCGCAGCCGCCCAGAACGATCAGGTCGGCAAGCGAGACCTTCTTCCCGCCGGACTGCGAGCCGTTGAAATCCTTCTGGATCGCCTCCAGCTTCTGAAGGACCTTCGCCAGTTCGGCCGGCTGGTTGACTTCCCAATCCTTTTGCGGCGCGAGGCGAATGCGCGCCCCGTTCGCCCCGCCGCGCTTGTCGCCGCCGCGGAACGTTGCCGCCGACGCCCAGGCCGTCGTGACCAGTTGGGAGATGGACAGTCCGGATGCGAGGATCTTGGCCTTCAGGGCGGCAATGTCCTGCTCGCCGATCAGTTCATGATCCACGGCGGGAACGGGGTCCTGCCACAGCAGCGGCTCCGCGGGAACGAGCGGGCCAAGGTACCGCGAAACCGGCCCCATGTCGCGGTGCGTCAGCTTGAACCAGGCCTTGGCGAACGCGTCGGCGAACTCCTGCGGGTTCTCGTGGAAGCGCTTCGAAATCTTCGCGTAGCTCGGGTCCATCTTCAGCGCGAGGTCCGTGGTGAACATCATCGGGGCGTGCTTCTTCGACGGATCGTGGGCATCCGGCACGGTGCCCGCTGCCGATGCGTCCTTGGGCGTCCATTGGTGCGCGCCGGCGGGGCTCTTCGTGAGTTCCCATTCATAGCCGAACAGGTTGTCGAAGTAGTTGTTGTCCCACTTCACCGGGTTGGTGGTCCATGCGCCCTCCAGCCCGCTGGTGATCGCGTCGGCGCCTTTGCCGCTGCCAAAGGTGTTCTTCCAGCCGAAGCCTTGCTCTTCGATGCCGGCGCCCTCGGGTTCGGGACCGACATACTTGCTCGGATCGGCAGCGCCATGGGCTTTGCCGAACGTGTGTCCGCCGGCGATGAGGGCCACCGTCTCCTCGTCATTCATCGCCATGCGGCGCGAAGGTCTCGCGGATATCCCGTGCCGCGGCGACCGGATCCGGCTTGCCATTGGGCCCTTCCGGATTCACGTAGATCAGGCCCATCTGAACGGCGCCGAGAGGATTCTCGAGCTCGCGATCGCCGCTGTAGCGCTCGTCCGCCAGCCACTTGCCCTCCGGCCCCCAGTAAATGTCTTCTTCCGGCTCCCAGATGTCCTCGCGCCCGCCGCCGAAACCGAAGGTCTTGAATCCCATCGACTCCAGAGCGACGTTACCGGCGAGAATCATCAGGTCGGCCCAGGAGATTTTCCGGCCGTACTTTTGCTTGATCGGCCAGAGCAACCGGCGCGCCTTGTCGAGGCTCACGTTGTCCGGCCAGCTGTTGAGGGGCGCAAATCGCTGTGCTCCGGAACCCGCGCCGCCTCGGCCATCGGCGATGCGGTACGTGCCTGCGCTATGCCACGCCATACGGATGAAGAGCGGCCCATAGTGGCCGTAGTCCGCGGGCCACCAGTCCTGCGATGTCGTCATCAAGGCATGGAGGTCCTTGATCACGGCATCCAGGTCGAGGCTCTTGAATTCTTCGGCATAATTGAACTCCTTGTCCATGGGATCGGACAGCGGGGAGTGCTGGTGCAGGATCTTCAGGT
>CAWCWQ010000068.1:0-5868 GCA_963799145.1 uncultured Acidobacteriaceae bacterium
GGGAGATCCAGGCCAGTTGAGGAAATCGCCGTCAAGGCGCGGCGTTTCAGGAAGCGCTTTGCGGCCGGAACCTTGCCCAGCGTGGGAAAACGATTGCCGGTTTCGTCCGAACCTGAGCAAAATTGCTCAGTTCTGTTCCTGGAGAACACATATTCTGCGAGAAAATCTCCGGAATTTTCCGGATTTGTGAAAGAATCCAGAGATGGTGCAGTTTCCAAAGATCATTCAGGGCGGCATGGGGGTGGGCGTCTCGAACTGGCGCCTGGCCCAGGCGGTTTCAAAACTCGGCCAACTCGGCGTGGTTTCCGGCACGGCGCTCGATCAGCTTTTTGTGCGCCGGCTCGCCGATGGCGACCAGGGCGGCGACATGCGCCGCGGGCTGGACGCATTTCCCTTTCCCGAGATGGCCCGGCGCATCTGGCAGGAGTACTTCGTCCCCGGCGGCAAGCCCAGCGGGACGCCCTATCCCACCGTGCCCATGCACCAGCGCAAGGATACGCCCAAGCTGGTCGAGCTGTGCATGGTGAGCAACTTCGTCGAGGTTTTTCTGGCCCGCGAAGGGCACAAGAATCCGGTGGGAATCAATTTTCTTGAGAAGGTGCAGATGCCGCACCTGTCGTCGATCTACGGGGCGATGCTGGCCGGGGTGGGCTACGTGCTGATGGGCGCGGGCATTCCGCTGCATATTCCCGGCGTTCTGGACGCCTTTGCGCTGCATCAGGCGGCGGAGTACAAGCTGGCGGTGACGGGCGCGCTGCCCGGCCAGGATACGCAGATGCGTCTCGATCCAGCCGAGTACGCCGAAGGCCCGCTTCCGTTGCTCCACCGGCCGCGATTCCTGGCCATCGTCTCGTCCAACACTCTGGCCACCACCATGCTGCGGCGGGCCAGCGGCCGGGTAGACGGATTGGTGATCGAAAGCCCGACGGCGGGCGGCCACAATGCGCCGCCTCGGGGCAAGCTCCAGCTCAATGCGGCGGGAGAGCCGATCTATGGCGAGCGAGATCGGGTGAATATCCAGGATTTGCGGGCGCTGGGGGTTCCTTTCTGGCTGGCCGGCGGATATGGAAATGCCGAGAAGGTCCGCGAAGCGCTCGAACAGGGCGCGGCGGGCGTGCAGGTGGGGACGGCCTTTGCCTTTAGCCGGGAATCCGGTCTGCGTCTCGACCTGAAGCGGAGGCTTCTCGCCCATGCCGTAACCGGTACGGGAGAGGTGTTTACCGACCCGTTGGCCTCGCCAACGGGGTTCCCATTCAAGGTGGCGCAATTGCAGGGGAGCTACTCCGATGCTGAGGTCGCCGAGGCGCGCAAGCGGGTCTGCGATCTGGGCTACTTGAGGGAGCCGTACGTGGCTCCTAGCGGCAATATCGGCTACCGCTGCTCGGCCGAGCCTGTGGATGTTTATCTTTCCAAGGGCGGAAAAATCGAAGAGACGGTGGGCAGGAAGTGCTTGTGCAATGCGCTGATGGCCAACATCGGCCACCAGCAGACGCGCAAGGACGGGACAGTCGAGCCGGCCCTGGTTACCATCGGCGACGACTTGAATACCGTGGCCCAGTTCCTGGCTCCGGGCCGTGAATCTTACGACGCAGCGGATGTGATTGAGTCCCTGTTGAGTTTGAGCGAGAACACGGCCGCCGATCACTCGACGGATTATTCCGAGGAGCCGGCTCTGGCAACCGCATAGGCTTTTCGATCAGGCGCAGCCCGACTTGAAGCCCCAAGCTACGACTGGAATGCACCGCCGCCAACTCGCCATCACCGCGAAGCGGTGGCTAACTTGCTGATTTTGTTTACAAACCGCCCCAGCCAACTATCTTGTTCATGGGGAGAACCCCCGGCCTTGCCGAAGGATACTTACTCCGCGTATCTTCTGCGGCTGTAAGATGCCGCGATTCGCACCCGTCGTCTCGCTCCTGCGACCCACCGGCTCTTCAGGGATAGATGCGGTGGAGGGTGCGGGCGAAGGGGATGGTCTCGCGGACGTGGTCCAGGCCGCAGATCCAGGCCACGGCGCGCTCGATGCCCATGCCGAAGCCGCTATGCGGGACGCTGCCGTAGCGGCGGAGGTCCAGGTACCACTCGAAGGCTTCCTTGGGCAGGTGGTGTTGCTTCGATGCGGCTGTTCAGCAGCTCATAGCTTGAGACGCGCTGCGAGCCGCCGATGATCTCGCCGTAGCCTTCGGGGGCCAGAACGTCGACGCAGAGGGCGAGCCGGGGATCGAGCGGGTCGGGCTCCATGTAGAAGGCCTTGACGTCGGCGGGATAGCGATGGACCATGACGGGGCGGTCGAACTGGCTGCTGAGCCAGGTTTCGTCGGGAGAGCCGAAGTCGTTGCCATACTCAAAGGGCGCTTCGAGTTGGCCGGTTTTGTAGGCGGCGTTGAGCATGGCTGCGGCATCGTCGTAGGTGAGGCGCGGGAACGGCGGCACGATGGCCTGAAGCTTGGCGGGGTCGCGGCCGATCACCGTCAACTCCGCGGCCCGGTTCTTCAGGACGCTTGAGACGATGTGCGAGAGGAAGTTCTCGGCCAGCTCGAGCAGGCCGTCGAGGTCCATGAAGGCAACTTCGGGCTCGATCATCCAGAACTCGGTCAGGTGGCGGCGGGTCTTGGATTTCTCGGCGCGGAAGGTGGGGCCGAAGCTGTAGACCTTTCCCAGAGCCAGGGCAGTGGACTCGATGTAGAGCTGGCCGGATTGCGTAAGGTAGGCCGGGTCGCCGAAGTAATCGACAGGGAAGAGCGTAGATGTGCCCTCGCACGCCGCTGGGGTCAGGATGGGCGGGTCGGTACGGATGAAGCCGTTGCTGTCGAAATACTCCGCCGCCGCGCGCATGATTTCGGCCCTGATGCGCAGGATGGCGGACTGGCGCGGCGAGCGAACCCAAAGATGGCGGTGCTCCATGAGGAAGTCGACGCCGTGCTCCTTGAGGGTGATGGGGTAGGGATCGGACTCCGGGACGCGATGGACGACTTGAACGTCTTCCACGTCGAGCTCGAAGCCGCCGGGGGCGCGCTTGTCGGCTCGGACGCGGCCGGTAACGATGACGCTGGACTCCTGGGTGAGGGACTTGAGGGCGTCGAAGACCGCGGGCGGGACGCTCTTGACATGGGCTACGCCCTGGACGGTCCCAGTGCCGTCGCGAAAGATGGGAAACAGCAGCTTGCCACTTTCGCGAGAGTTGTAAAGCCAGCCGCGCAGCGTGACGGACTGGCCTTCATGCTGGCCGAGTGTGGCGATGGTGGCCACCGGCGGTAAGACGGATGCCGCTTGCTCGGGCGCCTGCGGTGCGGCGGACGCCGCTGGCGCGGCCGGGATGGTGGGTTCTTCGGGCATGGGCTTCCCTCGCGGCCGGAATGAAGATGCGCGGCCTGATTCTAGGATAACGCGGGGTGCGGGCCGGCCCCTCGCGACGCTGCCTGGCCGCAATGGGTCAGTTTCCGAATAGCCGACAATACTCCCGCTTCGCGCGTGACTGCGTCCTGTCGTGCCAGGGTAATCGCATGAACATTCCTGTTGCCGAGGCGCATTCCTTTTGTCCTGTCACCAGGCCATACTCCGCACGCCTCCCGGCGGGAGGCAGCGAGAATAGCCCAGGGTAGAACCCTGGGAACGCGTTGCAGGAGGGAGAAACCGCCCCGGAAGGGCGGATCGAATCCTGGAAATGGGCGGGAGCCCCGTTCATGCGATTGCCCTGCCTGTCGTGCTCTTGCAGCGGTGTTCATCTTGCTTTCGCGCTACAATTCACTCAACTAACCAAATGAGCTGAGCCCGGAGTTGTCACCGTGATTTTCCGATTCGAGTGCCGCCACACATCGACCATTGCCTTATCGGTGATTCTTTTCGCAGTCGTTCCTGTTCTATGGAGTCAAACTTCGCGCTCTCTAGAATGGCACCTAGAACAACAGCCTACTTCTGTTCCTTGTAACTCTGAGGACATTGCATTTGTGAACGCACCGGAGCAGACCTTGCTGGAAAAGAGTTATAATCTTTTACCCGATTTCTCCTATTGGAAATGTGAATCGATAAAAGCACCTTCATTCAATGAAGCTCGAGTACTCATAATTTCCAGGCCAAGCATGCTTGATGATGGCGAAGCTTATACCCTGATCCAGCCGCACGGCTCAACAAATGTCCGCCTTCTTCCTTTCCTTAGCGGAGCTGACCTTTTATGGGACAAGAAGGATGACTGGAAAAACGGCTGGCAAAATCGTGCAGCAATGAATGCAATTTTGCAGACAATGAAGATAGGGCAACCAGAAACTATCGATTGGCTTGCTCTCAGCCTTGCCTATTTAACGATTCTTGGTGAAGCTCCGGATTTAGCTGATCGATACTACTCTCCGGGACCAACAGACAATTTCAAGTTTAAGAGCTATACGGTTCCGGGATTGTTAACTGAATTACCCTGTTTTACCAGGAAGCACCTCTTACCAACGCTGACATGCAAGGAAGGCTATTGTACGGTTCACTTTTATTACAGAACTGAACCAGTAGAACCTCTGAAAGTCGCCGACCTCATGTTCCGTCTGCAAGATGGAACATTGAGCCTGTTGCAAGCGGAGGTTCAAGATTACGCAGCTGAGGGCAGCAAGAAGAAAGCCTTGCTCTGTGATCACTCTGATTGATCCATTTCGATCTCTGAGAAAATAGCCACCCCACATCACGCCGATGCGGTTTTGAATCGGACGCATTACCGGCAAACCGGAAACTGACCCGCAACCCGCATGGCCGCTCGCTACCGGAAGACCACCATTCTAAGCCAGCCCTCCCAAACGTCGGACCAGGCATGGGCGATCATGTTTGCGCGCAAGTTCCTGCGCCACGCGGCCAGCGTTCCATAAAGCACGCCGAGCGCGGCGATCACGACCACCTGCTTCCAGCCCTTGTAACTGTGCATCAGGCCAAATACCAAGGCCTGCGCCAGCACCGCCACCACCACATTGCCGCTGAGCGCATGAAGCTGCTGCTGGAGATAGCCTCGGGATTGGATCTCTTCGCAGAAACCGGCGGTTATCGAAACCAGTATCCAAAGGAAGATTTCGAGAGCGGTCTGCGGCAACATGCCGGCAACGGACTTTGCCTGATCCGGCCCGAGCAGCCAGACCACGCCATAAGCCGTGGCCTCCCACAGTATCCAGAATGGCAGCGCGATGGCCACGTCGGTGAGGACGGCCTTCCACGAGGTCCATCGGCCGCCTGAAAGGGTCGCCAGGTTGCCGCCTTCATAATGCACGCCGATCCAGCAATAGTAGAGAATCCCGAAGTTCGCGAGGATGCTGATGACGTAGCTAGCGATCGCCTGACTGTGGTCCATCAGTTGCCCTGCGCCGCTGCCGCCGCCGGCTCCCGGCGCCGCTTGCTGAGACTGAAAGCCCGACGCGGCAAGGTAGACCACAATGAGGAGATAGCCTGCCAGGTGAAGCCAGGATGCTATCTTCCGCGGCTTTTGGCGGTCTGACGGGTTGCGGACCGCCTGCAAGTCAGTCGCCGGGGCAAGTTCGTCCATGGCTCTCCCTTTCCTCAACAACTTCAATCCGAGCAAATGGTATCAAGGCGATGGGCGGGTTGCTCGCGGTTCGAGATGAACTGCTTGAAATCCGGATGGGAGGCGGAGATGGCAGGATGAACCGGAATTGGACCAAGGGATTGACATGATGAATAATCCTCTCGCCCCGGTGAATGCAAACGTGGCCGGGGCGCAAGTCGGTTTAGCAGCACGGAAAACTATTTTCATCTGGACAAACTTTCAGGTCAAGGCTCATCCTATTCATGTGCGCGCGGGAGGAATGAATGGTCGAGCCGGCAATGGCCAAGAGCGAGGAGATGCAAAAGAGCCAGGTGGATGAGGAGACAACCGAGCGGTTC
>CAWCWQ010000069.1:0-3876 GCA_963799145.1 uncultured Acidobacteriaceae bacterium
AGCGTAACCTTGGGCGGCCTGCTGGACTTGCGAGTCATAGCACCTTTCTAACACACACATTCTGGCTCCTCAGCGGATGCGGGAGTTCTCGATGCCAACTTCGCTCGTTGCATCGATGAGTTGCGCGGAGCAGCAATAGACGGAGCAGCAAGAGGCGAAGCCGCAATGGACTTCGCCCAGGCCGTTCGGAGCTTCCTTCGGGGCTACTTCGCCAGGGGCACCCGCAGATCGCCGCCGGTCATCTGCTTGGGCTCGTCGAGCTTGAGAATGGCCAGCAGCGTGGGCGAGATGTCGCGCAGCGAGCCGTCGGAGCGCAGGCGGTAGTGGCTGGCCTCTTCGGCCACGTAGATCATCGGCACCGGGTTGGTGGTGTGCGCGGTGTGCGGGCCGCCGGTGACCGGGTCCACCATCAGCTCGGCGTTGCCGTGGTCGGCGGTGATGAGCCAGCTGCCGTTCCGCTCCTTGATGGCCTTGTAGATGCGGCCCAGTTGCGCGTCGACGGCCTCGATGGCCCGGATGGTCGGCTCCAGCTTGCCGGAGTGGCCCACCATGTCGGCGTTGGCGAAGTTGGCGACGATCAGGTCGAAGGCGGTGTCGTTGATGGCCTTCACGATGGCGTCGCCGATGGCCTCGGCCTTCATCTCCGGCGCCAGGTCGTAGGTGGCCACCTTCAGCGATGGAATCAGGACGCGCTCTTCGCCGGGGAAGGGCGTCTCGATGCCGCCGTTGAAGAAGTAGGTCACGTGGGCGAACTTCTCGGTCTCGGCCACGCGCAGGTTGCGCAGATGGTGCTTGGCGAGCACATTGGCCAGAATGTTATCCAGCGACTCCGGCGGCATGATCAGCGGCAGCTCGTAGAGCTTGTCGTACTGCGTCATGCACAGGTAGTGGAGGCCTTTCGGGATTTCGGCGCGGGGAATGGTCTGGTCGAGCGACTCCCAGCCGTCCAGGTCGCGGCCGCCCTGCTTGTTCAGGCCGCTCTCGCGGGTCAGCACGCGGGTAATCTCCCGGGCGCGGTCGGCGCGGAAGTTGAAGTTGATGCAGACATCCTCATCGCGAATCTGGGCGACCGGCTTGCCCGCGCCATCCACCACCACAAAGGGGATGATGAACTCATCGGTGACGCCGTTGTTGTAGCACTCGGTCATGCGCGCCACGGCATTCGCGTACGCCCCGCCCTCGGCCTTGCCGAGTGACCATGGCGTCGAAGGCCTTGCGCTCGCGCTCCCAGCGCTTGTCGCGGTCCATGGCGTAGTAGCGTCCGCTGACGGTGGCCACTTTGCCCACGCCGTACTCGCGCATCTTCTGTTCGAGCTGCGCAATGTACTCCGCGCCGGAGCAGGGCGGAGTGTCGCGGCCGTCCATGAAGCAATGCACAAACACCCGCTTCAGGCCATACTCGCGCGCCGTCCGCAGCAGCGCGTAGAGGTGCGTCGAGCTGCGAGTGCACGCCGCCGTCCGAGACCAGGCCGAAGAGATGCAGTTGCCGTCCGGCTTCGCGCGCGCGCTTCATGGCCACGGCGACCGGCGGATTCTTCGAGAACTCGCCCGAGGCGATGGCGGCGTCGATGCGGGTAATGTCCATCTGCACAACGCGGCCGGCGCCGATGTTCAGGTGGCCCACCTCGCTATTGCCCATCTGCCCGTCCGGCAGGCCGACAAAGTGGTCGCTCGCCTGGATCAGCGTGTTGGGATACTCGCGCAGCAGCTTGTCGTAGTTGGGCTTGCGAGCCAGCGCGATGGCGTTGTTGGCGGTTTCGGCGCGATAACCCCATCCGTCGAGGATGGTGAGAACAAGGGGGCGCTTGGTGGTGGGCAAGTGGAATATACCTCGGATCTCGATCGAAACTCTCTTTTCTAGGATAACCGGCGAGGCCGAAGCGGCCTGTGGCTCGGGTCACAGGCGCCCCTCCACCACCCCACAAAGCTGTCATCCTGAGCAGCTTGACTCGCCGCGGCGAGTTACGTTCAGAGATGAACATGGGCGAGGCGCCCAGTCCACAACTTGCCAACCTTCGCCTTGCTATTGTTCGTTTTTCGCCCTTTCTATGCCCGCTCATGAGGAGCAGCCCCACATGAAGCCGCAAGTTGCGGCTGGAATGAACTGCCGCCAACTCGCTGACTCCCCATAACCGCGAGGCGTTGGCGAACTTGCCGATTCTGTTTACAAGCCGCCTCATCCAACTATCTTGTTCATGGGGAGCGCAGCGCAGTCGAAGAACCTGCGGTTGCTTTTATCCATGGCAACCCAGCAGGACCGATCAATCGCCGGTCGTGGCCTCCACGAGGGAGAACCTCGAGGGCAGGTAACGGCCCTTGGATGCGTTCCAGCGGAATTGTCTTGTTGTCGTGTCGAATGAATTGCACTGCGCGTGGGCGGGATAGCAAGGGCCATTTGAAAACTTGCAGCAATGCCCTGATTCTCCGGTTGAGTATCGACTGGACATTGAGGTCGCGCGTCCTTCAGAGGCGATGCAGGAGCTCCCAAAACGCAACCAGTATCGTCGTCAATCCCAACATCGTTAAAACGACCCACCGCAAGCTTCTTGCGATATGGGCGTGAGGCCCTGCCGGATTCCATATTCGGCTGCGATTTGCCCCAACGAAAGCAGCCGCAAAGGCTGAGTTTTGCAGATGGAAGATGCGGCGTTGGGGTTCGAGCATCTTCGAAAGGTCTTCGCTGAAGGAGAAAGACGCGCTGATGCTGGTAGGCCTTGGAATTGCCCGATGATGCGTGGCGCGCCATCCGGCCAGCGCCGAACCAAGCCCAATCAGGGTAAAGACTGCGGCGAAGACAGTTGTGAAGATCCAACTTTGGGGATGCTCCACGCTCTGTAGAAAAAAGTACAGGGCAAAGGCCGCGCCTCCCAGCATCGGAATCGCTGTCCAGGTCTGAAAGATCAAGAGGAGGCGGGCGGGGGGACTCAACCGCTGGTCACGCATGCCATGCTGTTCCGCGCAAATTGAGCAGAAAGGCACTCGGACACTGGTGTATTCCCACCAACTGTAGGACTCGGCGTAGTGCGTCCAGTGCTCGAAGGCCTTCTCAATCTTGATTCGCTTCCGCGCTGGAAGGCGGCCACAGCAAGCGCACAAATCGGGAAAGACGATCCGGCGGACCGGACCGGCAATCTCAACGCTCGTGGCTTCGGTCATGCAAACATGGTATTCGGTTCGCCCGGCGCGGAATATTACAGATTCTCTATGGGAGTAAGAATCGGCTTGGGAGGACCTCCCTGCAAGAAATGGAAAGACCCGAGAGGCCCGGATGAAAGCTCCTTGCCGTTGGAATGGCTGAATGTTGCCTTCTCAGGATCGTGTGCAAATCACTCCCTGCTCTCGTTCCCCTACACTGATTCATGTCTCCCATGCCCGCCTTTTGCGAAGTCGCGCTGCCCGTTCCGCTGGATCGCACCTTCACCTATGCGGTGCGCGAGGACCAGCTTCCAAAACGGGGCGCGCGGGTGATTGCGCCCTTCCGCAACGAGAAGCTGATCGGCGTGGTGACCGCAGTAGACGTTACGGCCCCGGCGGACTTCGAGGTCCGCTATCTGGAGGCGGTCCTTGACGACGAACCGCTCTTGAGCGATGAATTGCTCAAGCTGGCCGAGTGGATGGCGCAGTACTACCTGGCGCCGCTGGGCGAGGTGCTGCGGGGAATGTTGCCGCTGATGGCCGAGGTGCGGCGCACCGTCTACTACCGCATCACCGACCTGGGGCGCGACGTGCTGGCGAGGAGCCTTGAGGATGTCGATCGGCTCCCCGAAAGACCTGCCTCAGGGGCTAAAGCCCACCATGATTTTGATGCATTTTCGGCACGACTGAAGTCGTGCCCTGATACAGTGCATCCCTTTGGTTCAGAACATCCTTTTGATT
>CAWCWQ010000070.1:0-6592 GCA_963799145.1 uncultured Acidobacteriaceae bacterium
GGCCGCCCGATAGACTGGCCCTCGCGGGCTACTCTTCAGTGCCGGCCACATAAGGACATTCTCTAAACGATGGGTTCCCAATTATCCTTCGCGGGATTTGCCTGGAAGAATCTCTGGCGCAGGCGTCTCAGGACCCTGCTTACCCTCGGCGGCATCACCATGGCGATCGGCGCATTTGTCGCTTTGGTCGGTTTCTCCCGCTCATTCGAACACGAGTGGCTTCGCCTCTACGAGAACGCCGGCACCGATATTGCCGTGTCTGAGAAAAGCTTTCTCAACACATCGCTCGATGAATCGGTGGGCGCAAAGCTTCGCGCCGTGCCCGTTGTGGACCGCGCCGTGCCCATGATCTTCAACCTGATGGACCTGACCCCGGAGGTGAATGCGCTGGTCTTTGGCTGGCCGGCAGACTCCTACGAGTTGGATGCCCTCGACCTCACATCCGGAAGGCGATTCCACGACGGACAGCCTGAAATCCTGCTGGGCGACACCCTGGCCGAAACCTTGAACAAGAAGATCGGTGAAACGGTCGAGATGCAGGGCTCAGTATTCACCGTGGTAGGAATCTACCATGGCGGTTCGGCTCTTGAGGCCGACGCGGTAATCATGCCCTTGGACCAGTTGCAACAGATTGCCAGCATGGTAGGCAAAGTCACCGCATTTCATGTCCGGCTACGCCCTGCACCACCGGGTGAATCGCATGATCCGTATCTGAAACGCGCCCAGGCTGAGATTCAAGCCGCGGTGCCCGGTCTGCACGCCTTGCCGGCGGCTGAGCGCGCCGCCAACAATGAGCTTGTGGTTCTGGCTCATTCCGTCGCTTGGGGCACTTCCGCGATCGCGTTGATTGTGGGCATTCTGGGCATCATGAACACCATGGCAATGTCAGTCTTCGAACGGACCAGGGAGATCGGTATCCTGCGCGCTCTCGGCTGGAAGAGCTGGAATATCATGCTGCTCATCCAGACTGAAGCGGCGGTACTCGGGGTGGTGGGGGGCCTTGCCGGCATTGGTGTCGGAGTGGGCGTTATGCACCTGATGGCTGTTCTACCGCAAACCGCCAGCGTCGTGTCCTCGTATGTTAACTCGGGGCACCTGCTGGAGGCGCTCGGAATTGCGGTGCTCTCCGGGTTGGTGGCGGGAGCCATTCCCGCTTGGCGCGGAGCGCACCTCTCGCCCGTGGAGGCGCTGCGCCATGACTAGTCCGCAACTGGAAGCGCGCAATCTCTGCAAGAGCTACGACGAAGGGCGCATCGAGGCACTGCGCGGCGTGGATCTCTCTATTGCCGCCGGTGAATACCTGGCCATCACGGGCGCCAGCGGCAGTGGCAAATCCACATTGTTGCAACTGCTTGGCGGACTGGACACTCCCACCAGCGGCGAAGTTCTTTTTGAGAACGCGGCGCTGGGCGGCGCCATCGACCTCGATGCCTACCGCGCCCGCAGGGTGGGCTTCATCTTCCAGGCGTTTTATCTGCTGCCCACGCTGTGCGCCCTTGAAAACGTGCAGGTGCCCATGCTGGCCGTGGGCCGGAATGGGCGCAACCGCGGCGAGCGCGCCGAGGCCCTGCTTTGCGAGATGGGCCTGAAAGACCGGCTCAAGCAGTATCCCAACGAGCTCTCCGCCGGTGAGCGGCAGCGTGTGGCGATCGCGCGGGCGCTGGCCAACACCCCGTCCATTTTGCTGGCCGACGAGCCTACCGGAAATCTGGACAGCGTGAACTCCGCGCGCATCATGGAGATGCTGATGCGCATTCAGCAGGAGCGCGGGATGACGCTCGATCGTCGTCACTCACGAAAACGAGATTGCCAACGCCGCGCCGCGGCACATTCGCATCCGCGACGGGAGAATCGTGTCATGAGACTCGCCTGCGTCGCGCTGACCGCCCTGCTGCTCACCGCGCAGGCAAACGCGGCGGATGTGCGCGCAGTGCTCGCAATTCCACGGCAGAGCGTCGAGAAGGCCGACTTCCGCGCCAGCGGCCACCTTGTGCGAGTGGAGGCGAACGGAGCGCGCACAAATTACGCCATCTCCATCAAGGCGCACTGGTTTACAGGCGTCCTGCGGGTATTGGTTGAGGTTGCCCCGACAGCGAATTCAAGTCAAAAGACGAGCCCTGACTCCCGCGCCCACATCCTGCTCGAGATGCGGCCCAACGGCCAGAACGCGGTCCAGATCGCACATCCCGGCGACAAGGCGCCTGTCCCCCTGCCCTTTGACAAGTGGAGCGAGGGCCCGCTTGGCGACGGCTTCAGTTACGAGGATTTGCTTGAGCAGCAGTACTTTTGGCCGGGTCAGGCGCTGCTGGAAGAGACTAGATTTGGCGCTCGCGATTGCGATGTCTTGAAGAGCACTCCGGGCGCGGCGGACAGAACGCACTATGCCCAGATAAAAACATGGCTGGACCATGGTATCGGCTTTCCTGTATATGTTGAGAAACTGCTGAAGGGAACAGGGGCGGTGAAAGAGTTCACCTATTTCGGCCTGCGCCACGAGGGCGGCGTCTGGTCGGCGAACCAGGTGGAAGCCAAGGTGCGCGGGCAGGCAGGCTCAACCCTGCTCATCGTCGATCGCGGCAGTGGAAAGGCAAATTTGAGCCTTGGGGATTTCAGCCCTGAGAAGCTCACTCGTTTTTAGGACCGTCCATGCAACTTCTTCTGTGGATTTCCGGCTCAATAGGCGGCCTGATCGGCATGGGCTTCCTTTATCAATGGATTGGCGGCCAGCACGACCGGCGGCGCTTCGCCGCTCCGGGGCGCTGGGTGACGATCGGACGCAGGTACAAGCTGTATCTGCTTGAGAAAGGCTCAACGGGACCGGCCGCCCCCACCGTGCTGTTCGAGGCCGGCATCGCCGCCACCAATCTGAACTGGTTTCACATTCAGGAGATCGTCTCGCGCTTCGCGGGCACCGCATCCTACGATCGCGGCGGACTCGGCTGGAGCAGCCCCTGCCGAACGGCGCGCACCCCCGGCAACATCTCCGTCGAGCTGCACGACCTCCTCGAGCGCGCCGAGATCAAGCCGCCCTACATTTTGGTAGGCCATTCCTTCGGAGGGCTGGTGATGCGCCGCTTTGCGCTGCTGTTTCCCGAAGAGGTGGCGGGCGTGCTGCTGGTCGACCCAATGCGGTGCGAAGAGTGGCCGCCCCTCAACCCCGGAAGGCAATCCGAACTGGACCGCGGAAAGAAGCTCTCCGGCTTTGCGGTTCCGATTGCGCGCTGCGGCCTCGCCCGCCTGGCCGTGACTTCGCTGCTGTGCCGCTCAGGCCGCGTTGCGAATCGGTTGGCCGGAGCCGCCGGAAATGGTGGCCGCCATGTTCTCCGGCGGGTCACCGATGAGGTCGGAAAGATGCCGAGCGCCGTTTGGCCCATCGTCGCCGCCCACTGGTCGCGTCCAGGCTACTACATCGGGATGCGCAGTCACGTAGAGGCGGTTCCCGACACCGTAAGAGAGATGCAAGACGCTGAACCCATCCGCGATATTCCCGTGCTGGTGCTTACTCCGGGAAAATCGACGCCGCTCTCACACGAGCGCCTCGCCCGCATCGGCGACAACGTGGAACAGGTGATTGCCCGGGCGAGCGCGCATTGGATTCACCTCGACGAGCCCGATCTGGTCATCGATTCCATCCGGGAGATGGTTGCGGCCGCAACTCGCGAGGCTGTCGCGGCCATCGTCTGAGGCGGCCGCGTTCCAGCCAGTGAGCGTCCCACGGGCCAGGCCCCAAGATGGCTCAACTCTTCGCTGGCGGCTCGGAAGCGGACTTCTTTTCGACCAGCTTCGATGGCTTGGCCGGCTGCTGCGATTTGCCGGCCTTGGGAGCCACGACGGGAGCCGCGCCGCCCTTGGCCTGTGCCGGCTTGGCCTTGGCTCCTTTTCTATTCGCCTGCGCGGCCGGGGCCACCGCCAGCCGCTGTCTTGCCCGGCGCCGGCGCCGGCCTTGCTTCCCGCGTTGGTTTGGCCGCCGATTTGGGCTTCTCCACCTTTTCTTCCTTGGGAGCAATCGGCTTTGCTACCGGTACGGCAGCCGCAGACATCTCGCTATTCATCGGGGCGGGAGGCGGAGCCTCCTTGGCCGTCATCGGCTGGAGAGGCGTCTTGGAGCCGCGCTTCAAAGTAACGGGAACCGGCTCCCGATCTTCTGCCTCCAGCTCATCCTCGGCGGAGTCGATAGCATCCGGTTCGATCAAGTCGGATTCGATCAGATCGGGGATCTCGGCTTCCAGATCGACCTTCGGAAGACTCAGCCCCAGATCTAGATCGTCCTCCTCTCCGACAAGATCGTCCAAATCTTCATCGTCCTCCAAACCCTCTTCGGTGTCCTCGTCGTCGTAGGATTGCTCCTTGAGCCTGGGCTCTGCGCCGCGCTTGCCACGCGGCCTCTTGAGGGCTTCCTTGGGCGGCGGCGCGGGAGGCGAATGCGGTTCCAGAAAGGCCCGAATCTCATCGGCCGCCGTCAACCGGCCGTCGATCAGCTCCAGGAAAACCGACCGCACTATCTCCCGGTACGCAGGCAGTTCGGGGGTAATCCGCATCTCCTGCATCAGAGCGTGCGGAATGCGCTGACGGGCTTCCGGCCAGACCTTGAGGAACCTGTTGAAGCACTCTTTGACCGCTGGGTCGCTGCTTGTAAATCCAAGCCACAGAATCGCTTCAGGATCATAGCTCGTGAAAAGCTTGAAGCTGGCCGACGGCGTCCTGTTCTCCTCCGCCAACAGCGCCTTGGCGAACTCGGCGGCCATAGCGTCCAAACTGTTCCACTCCGCTACGAATCCCGGACGCAGCATCGTCTTCTTCAACGCGCTCCGATCCTTTGGGGTCATTTTGGCTGTCATCAGTTGCATCTGCGCCGCCGACATATCGGCGTGGACTCCCTGCGCCAGCAACTCGCCCGCCAAATTGTGCAGGGCCATCAGCTTCTCTTCATCGGCTTTGGCTGAGGTCCAGGCCGGGAACAACACTTTCATCCAGCCCTCGGCCTCCAGCGCCCGCAGCACCTTCAGTGCCTCTTCCTCGTGGCCAATCTGTTCCAGTTCCCGCCGCCGAGCCTCTACCGACAGATGTTCGATGACTCCGTCGCCCTTGGCATTCTCGTAGCGAGTCCGGGTTCTGGGGTCAAGCTCCGATCCCAGCCGCGCACGGTAGCGCGTAGCGCGGATCAACAGCGATGGATCGTCTAGAAAGCCGTAATTCGACACCAGCCGCAACGTCCGAGCCTCGAGGTCCGCTGCCCCGTTCATGGGGTCCATCAACAGCCCGAACGATCCCTCGTTCAGGGAGATGGCCATGGCGTTGACAGTGAAATCCCGGCGCCGAAGATCTTCCTGGATCGAAGCCGAATGAAAGACCGGCTTGCCCGGCTTCGGATACTCAACGCGGTGGGTGCTGATGACGTCCACCCGAACAGTGCCCGGAAAACAGAGGAATAGGGTGCGCGCGACCTCGTTTTGGCCCCAAACCATGCCCCCAAGTTTCTCAATTGTTTTCTTCAAATTAAGCGCATTTCCATGAACCGAAACCTCAAGATCGCGGACGGCGCGCCCGCTCGTCAGGTCGCGCACTGCGTCGCCGGTCAGGAAGAGAATCGTTCCCGCTTCGCGGGCTGCCTCGCGCAACTGGCGCAGAGCGTTCTGCTGGTCGGACGATAGCCGGTTCTCCAAAAGATAAATGTAGTCGGGCATCGAGTTTCCTGCTTCCGCCGCTTCGTGCTTCTGCCAAGTGCATGATGTTGTTAGCCTTACAGCAAGAAACTGGCAGAGGCGGCAAACCAGTACATTAACACAACTCAGACCGGATGGCTAGGCTTTGTTGCATCGGATTTGCGACCTTTCCGAATTGGCGATTCCTGAGATTCCCGGCGGAGCCAGGAATCGTCACGGATGAGCCGGGGCAATGTCCCCGTAGAGAATGCCGCGCCCGCCAGTGCCAAGGTACATTCGGCCGTAAATCCGCGGGTCGCCCGAGATCGAGAAGATATAGCCGTACTGATGGGCGTCGTCGTTGATGCGCGTCCAGGAGGCGCCCGCGTCGGTCGACCGAAAGAAGCCGTAGACCCCATTCACCGTGCCGACGATGTAAATGGCCGGGTACTTCGCCCCTGGAGCCGCCATTCCGAAGCCAACAAGTGGAGCGCTGCTGACGGAACTGAGTTTCGTAAAGCTGGCCCCCGAGTCGGTCGAGTGGTAAAGCCCCGCCGCCGGAAACGGAAGCCAGAGATCGCCCTCGATGCCGAAGGTCGCCTTGGGGTGAGCCTCGGCCGACCACCCTAGGTTGCCCACATCCTGCGGCAGCCCGGTAGCTCCGGCAGCAAAGTTGACGCCGCCATCGGTGCTCACGAACATGGCGCCGCTGGATGGGTCGTAGCCAAAGAACTTCTTGGGATTGACCCGGTCCGAGATCACCCGCACACCTGACGGCGCCCCCTTGGAAGAGGTCCAGCCGGAGCCGTTGAAGTAGGCCGGAAGGCTCTCGCTCGTAGCCCAGATCACCGTGGCGCCATCGGCCGAAGCGGCAATCTGCGCGGCGTACCCGTCCGCAGTCGGCCCCAGCCCAGCTCCCGGAGGCAAGCCGGGATATGGAGTCCAGGTGA
>CAWCWQ010000071.1:0-8502 GCA_963799145.1 uncultured Acidobacteriaceae bacterium
CGCAGCGCCTCGGCATACCTCTACGACCTCGGAACGATACAGCCGTTTTTGGCAGGAAACGAAGTCGCTCTCCAGGAATTTGCCGTCGAGCTTGCACGCAAGAACAACCTGGATCTGCATTGGGACGCGACACCCGGCATCGCTTCCGGTTCAATTGCGCTCCTCAGCCAGGCTGAGCAATCCGCAAACCTGCGGCGCCTCATCATGCTGGCGATGGATACCGACCCCATTGTGCAGCCTTCCAACAGCGGTCATCGCATCGAGCGCGATATGGATTCTGTCCTGACAATCGGGAATCTCCTTCTGTGAACTGGCCCTAAGGCGCAATCCTCATTACCAAAGTTGGGTGTTCTGCAGGGTACATTTCATTTCGCAGGCGGTCTAACTTGATGATCGTCCTCATGCGTGAAATGTTCCTGCCGCGTACCGCTCGATTTGCGCTTGTCGTCAACTGGCATCAGTTCGGTGTCTCGACGGCTCACCCTGGTTGACAGAGTGCATCATCGCGGCCCGACAGCAACATAAAGTCTCCATCCGTGTTCGTAAATACTTATACGAAAAGAGCGGCTGCAACGGGAATCTTGGACGGGTGAAAGAAAACATGAATTCCCTTGAGCGGATTCTGAGTTTGATTCGTCTTACTGAGACTGCGGTCCCAATCGAAAAATGGAAAAGGAGGCTACCACGATCACTGTGATAACGATGTCACACCTCACTCCTTGTCGGGCTATCGACCATGCGTGTCGCGTAGCTGACCAGAGTTTCCAGGAAGGATTGAAAGTGGAAGGTACAAACGCTTTCCATTTTCCCCTCCACCGACCGCGATGAGGCCCATCTCATACGCGTCGCCCTAAACAACAACTGGCCGAAACGAATGTTCGAGTTGGCTGGGTTGCGATAGGAGTACTAGCGCATGGGCCACCTTATCGACCGTACTGCACAGAATCTCTTTATCACCGCCTCCTCTGTAAAAGAGAACGGCAAGAAGCGCAAGATTGTCATTGAAAGCCGACCCGAGTTCGCCATCATCAAGCTCACTGGGTCAAGAGAGAGATTCCCACTCTCATGGGAAACGATCTACCAGATTGCAAAGCAGCACCACGCAAATAACCTGCGATTGGAAGCCGAGGCCGAAAAGCCTCGTAGACCCCGGAAAGAGCAACCCCTCGGACTAGATCGTTGCGGACAAATCCCGTTGTATGTGGTGCCTCTCCGGCGGTATCCGGTAGGGAGAAGAGTAGTTCTATGTCACTACTTCCCGCAGTCGGAAGGATTGACTGGAGAAGTCCTCTTGGCAGTTGCTCTCTAATGTTCTTCAGGCCGTGAGGAGCAAGATTCTCTTGCTTTAGGAACCATAACCATGCGAATGTATTGAAATGTACATCGCATTATGGCGCTTGCGAGTTCAGCGCGCTCTTGGCAGAAACCATTTTGAATCCACTTCATGTTGAGGGTGTTTCTTATGCAACTTCCGATGGGCTTCACGCATGAACAATTCGTCGATGGCCAGCGAGCTGCTGATTTCCTCGGCGTTCCGCGCAAAACACTATTAAGCCTTGCTCGTCGAGGCTCGGTCCCGGCTCATCCCCTTGGGGAGGGAATGCGCCACACATGGCGTTTTCGGATCTCAGAATTGGCTTCCTGGGTTCAATCAAAAACGGTAGAATCAGGTAGCCATCGGGGTCGGAAAGAGGAGGAAATTCCTTGAATCGACCACGGTATCAACACGGCTTTTTCAGCCGGCATCAAACGCAAGAAGGGACCGGAAGTCTGGGTTTACAGATGGCGGGATATTGACGCCAACGGTAAACCCAAGATGCGTGCTCTCGTAGTTGGCTCAGTCAAGCAGTACTCCACGGAAACAGCAGCATGGAAGGCTGTTTCGACACTGCGCCTCGACATTAACCATCACACCTTCCGCCCTGAGGGCCAGCCGGAAACATTCGAACAATTGGTGGAACATTACCGGATGATCGAATTGGATCTGGAGAAAGAATCCGAGCGGAAGGTACGCCAAACGAAACAGACCTACGGCGTCTATCTGAAGGCGAGAATCGTTCCCCGTTGGGGGGCCATTACCGTTTCGGGAGATCAAGGCAGTGTCAGTAGAGCGGTGGCTTGGTTCCATCGACGATCTGTCGAACGGAACCAAGGCGAAGATCAAGGGCATCATGAGCGAAGTTTTTCAACACGCGATCCGGTACGGCTGGCTCAACGATGGGGAGAACCCCATGTTTGCCGTTCGTCAGAGCACCAAGCGGACGCGGGTGACGGAACCTCTGGAAGCGGTAGAGTTCCGGGCGCTCATTCTGGAGCTGCCACAGAAGATGCGCGTCATTGGCATCGTGGCAGCTACGACAGGGCTTCGGATCAGCGAAGTTCTGGGCCTGAAGTGGAAGGACATCGACTGGAAGGCTTTGCAGATGGAAGTCACCCGGTCGGTCGTGGATGGCATCGTTGGAAAATGCAAGACCGAGACATCCCGCAGGCCGGTGCCCATTGATGAGTTCACCACTGCGGAGCTGTTGGCCTGGAAACGGGAAACCGCCTATGCCGAGCCGGAAGACTGGGTTTTCGCCAGCGAGAAGAGTCCAAGGCAGAATGCCGCCCTGGGCGGACACGCTGTTGGATCGTTTTCTGCAACCCGCCGCAAAGCGGGCCGGGATCACGAAGTGGGTCGGCTTCCATACCTTCCGGCACACCTACTCCACGCTGCTCAAAGCCAACGGGGAAGATGTCAAAGTGGTGCAGGAATTGATGCGCCACGCCAACATCTCCACAACGATGAACATTTACACAAAGGCTCTGACGCCAGCCAAGCGGGAAGCGCAAAGCCGGGTGGTCGATGTTCTTCTGGATCGTTCGAGGAATGTCGTAGAAAGTGCTGCGGAGGATGCGGCATGAGAACCAACGTATCGAAAGCGTATCGCGTTTTTCTTGCCGATCCGCTAAGTTGTTGATTTTATTGGTGGACCTGGTCGGGATCGAACCGACGACCTCTTCCATGCCATGGAAGCGCGCTCCCAAACTGCGCCACAGGCCCACATGCGGAAGGATGCGACTTCCCTATTGTCTTCGCTGGGGCGGGACGTGTCAAACACCAGCGGGGCCGCGGCTTAGGCCGCGATCGGTTCAACCGGCGGCAACTCGGGATTCGAGCGGATCGAACCGGCCTCAATTCCGGGGGAAGAGAAGTGGGAGGCAAGTGATCAGCCCGTTTCCTGAATCGCCCTCGGCCGCCCCTCTGGGACGGTTACTAAAGAAAGAAAAATCAGTGACAGGGAACACTTTCCTGGGGGGCGGTGTCTAAGACAATAGAATGCGCGGGACAGCCGGTTTCAAGCCGCTGTTCCGTTTCCCGCGCATTCGATGGATGTATCTGGTTTCCGGCGGCGGTCTTGCGGGCCGTTGGACGAGTGGCCGCAGCGAACGGTATCTGAGCGATCGGCATCTAAGCATTTTGCATCGGTCTGTTGACGGCGCAAAAGGAAGAAGATGCCAACGGCGCCGATGCTGCGGTAAGGTGGGAGGACTGAATGCAGGCGGACCTCACCATGGGCAATCTTGCCAGCGCGTTGACGCTGCAATCCGAAGAAGCGGCACTGATCGTGGAACTTCAGGCCGGTTCCGAGGAAGCATTTGCGTGGCTGATCGCGCGCTTCCACCAGCCGATCTACTCCCTGCTTGCGCGCACCGTGCAAGATCGAGCCGAAGCCGCCGACCTCACCCAGGAAGTCTTCGTGAAGGTCTTCCGGGGGGTGGGCAAATTCCACGGCGAGTCGTCGTTGCGCACCTGGATTTACCGGATCGCGCTGCGCGAGGCCTCGAACCAGCGCCGCTGGTGGATGCGGCACAAGCAGCCGGAGATCCCCATCGACCAGGAGTTGACCGAAGGGGACTGCGGGACGCCGGTGCGGCTGAAAGAGAGGCTTGTGGACCCGGCCGAGTCGCCCTTCGAGATGGCGGTTCACGCGGAGAACCGGGCGCGGGTAGAGGCGGCTCTCCAGCGGGTTCCTGAGCCTTACCGCACCACGCTGATCCTGCGCGATATTGAGGGATTTGTCTACGAAGACGTGGCAGAGATGCAGGGCGTGAATCTGGGGACGGTGAAATCGCGGCTGGTGCGCGGGCGCGCCAGCTTGAAGGCGATTCTGACGGCTCCGGCGTCAGGCGCAGGCTCCCCGGCGCGTGCCGGGTTTGAAGTACCTCTGGGAGAGGAGGCGCAATGAACGGCTGCGATGCAGTGCAGGCAAGGTTTACGGAGTATTTGGATGGCCAGTTGACGGGGCGGGAGATGCAGCGCGTTGCCGCCCATCTTGAAGACTGCCAGGAGTGTGCGCTGGAGTGGGACTCTTTGCGCCAGGCGCAGGCGTCGCTGGCCGCGCTGGGTCCGGTTCCGGAGCCTGAGGATCTGCTGCTGCGGATTCGCGTTGCGGTGAGCCAGGAGCGGGCGCGCAGCCGCCGGAGCCCCTTCCAGGGCTGGAATCTGGCCTGGAGAAACACGGTTGGACCATTTCTGCTGCAGGCCGCTGCCGGATTTGCCAGCGCAACGCTGTTGCTGGGCACGGTGATCGTGCTGGTGACCATGTTTGCCGAGCCCGAGATGGCACAGGCCACCAAGGACGAGCCACTGGGCAACGCCACCGCTCCCCGGCTGCTCTATCGGTCGACCGGAGTGGGCGAGAACGAGATCGGCGAAGTCTCCGGTCCGATAGTGGTGGAGGCTTACATCAACGGCGCGGGCCTGGTTTACGACTATCGCATCGTCAGTGGCCCCACCGACGAGGCCACCCGTGCACAGGTGGAGAACTTGCTGCTGTTCAGCGTTTATGAGCCGGCGCGAATCTTCGGCAAGCCGGTGCGCGGCCTGACAGTACTGTCGTTCTCCGGGGTTTCGGTGCGCGGGTAGCGCATCGGGTAGATCGAGAATCGGCCTCAAACTGCACCCAAGACCGCAACCCTCAAGTTGACGCGTCCACCAGAAAGCGGCGACGCGGCGCTGAACTCACCAGGGCACACCAACTCCAGTGTCGCTCTAATCCGAGGTTTCCTGGGTTGCGGCTTCCCCCGCCTCTTCGGGCGCGCACTCCGCGGCCTCTTCCGGCTTGAACGACTGGGCATCGGCAAAGCGGTATCCCACGTAGACATCCGTCAGCAGGTACAAGGGATTGGAAGGGTCGTCTTCAATCTTCTTGCGTAACTGGCGGACGAAGGTGCGCAGGTACTCGACCTCTTCGCGGCACTCGGCGCCCCACACTGCGGTCAGCAGCCGGGCATAGGTGATTACGCGGCCGGCGCGGCTCATCAGGCAGTGCAGAATATCGAACTCCTTGCGGGTCAGATGCACCGGCTCGCCGCGCTTGGTCACAATGCGCTTGACCGGCTCCAGGCGAATCTCGCCGATCTCGATGGGCGCATCCTCGGCGCGGGCCGGCGCTCTGACGCGGCGGACCGCCGCGCGGATGCGCGCAATCAGTTCCCGGGTGCTGAAGGGCTTGGTGACATAATCGTCGGCGCCCAATTCGAGCGCCTTCACCTTATCTTCTTCCTGATCGCGCACGGTCAGCATCAGGATGGGCAGCCGGGGGGCGAAGGCGCGAATGCGGCGCAGCGTCTCGATGCCGCCGATGCCGGGCATATTGACGTCGAGCAGGACGACATCGTAGACCGCGGCGCGCAGCATCTGCAGCGCCTCTTCGCCGCGCGAGGCGTCCGCCACCTGAAAGCCGAGTTCCACCAGCGGGGGCCGCAACGCCCGGCGAATGGCCGAGTTCATCGTCGACCACAAGAATGCGAATGGCTGGCTGGCTCATCAGAAACACTCCTTCTGCGCCGAGATCGGGGATGGCCGCAAAGAACGTCGTTCCCTCCGTCTCATCGCTGGTGACCCAGACATAGCCGCCATGGATCAGGGCCACACGTTTGGCCACGGATAGGCCGATTCCGGTGCCGGGGGCCCGGTTTGAATAGGTCGAGGAACGATAGTAGCGGTCGAAGATGCGCTCCCGGTCGGTCATGGGAATCACTGGGTCCGAAGCTATGCACGGAAAAGATCGCCTCCGCTTTGGCGCGGACGGCGCGAATGGTGATCGTAGTGCCAAAGATCGAGTATTTGCAAGCGTTGTCGATGTACTGCGTCAGCAGCATGACCATCAACTGGCGATCGCAGCAGACTGTCAGGTTCTCGTCTTCAAGATCGACCGAGACCTTCATGCTCGCCAGGCGATCCCTGAGGCTATCCACAACCTCCTCAATCAGCGATCCGACCACCACCGGCGTAGCGATGAATCGCCACCTCGCCCGCATCAAGGCGCGCGGTGGTCAGCAGGCGGGTGGTCAGTTCGCTCAGCACGCCGGCCTGCTCGTCGATCAGCGCCACCAGTTCCGCCTGCCCCGGCGAGAGGCGGCCCATCTCGCTCAAGCCCGTACTGGCCGCGCGGATAGCCGTCAGCGGCGTCTTGTAGGCGTGCGCCAGGCTGTCAAGCACCGTGGCGCGAAGCTGTTCGGTGCGGCGCTCGGTCTCAATGCGGCTTTCGTTGGCGAAGGCCCGGTAGCGATCGAAGGTAATGGCGATCAGCGATGCAATGGCGTTGTTCGTCAGCGGGCTGGTCTCGCCCCGCATCACCAGGCTGCCCACGGGCACCGTTCCCAGCCGGACTACCCGGCGTCCCAGCCCGGTCTCCGGATCGTCGTCCGAGGTCTCGAAATAGTAGACGTTCTGCGCCAGTTCCTGGGGGTCCACGTTCCAGATTCCGGCTTGATAGACACGATGGAGGTCGGCGTCGAAGACGGCAACAGCCTCCAGCGCGAAGATCTCGTGAACCAGTTCGGCCAACTGTGGTCCCGGCTCAATATGGAGATTCATCTGCAGCGTACGCCGGGTGAACTCGTACAGGTCGTGCATCTGGCCGCCCCAGGATTCAGCCTCCTTGGCATGTCCGGTGACGCGCGCCGAGAGCCGGCTTACTACCAGCGCCACCAGGATGAAGGCCAGCAGCGTGACCGTATTGACGGGATCGGCGGCCGGATTGTGCAGGCCGTGCAACTGAGGCTGGCGCGCAGTGAAGTAGCCGTGCAGCACCACCGCCGTGAGCGACACGACAACCGCCTGCCAGAAGCCGCACAGCAGGGCCGTGGGAACCACAATCAGCAAGTAAAGCAGAACCGCCACCGGAAGAAGCCACCCCGACCAGTGGGCGAGAGCAGAGACGAGAACGACGCCGAGAATCCCCAAAGCGCACTCCAGCGCAAACAGCAGCGCGCGCGTTCCCGAGCCGCGCGAGCGCACGGAGGCGAAGGGAGAACGCGCGGGAATGTAGCTTCCAGCCAATCGGTTGCGAACCTCTCGATTCAGAAAAGTGCGCGGACTCCTTGCCTGCGCCGCGCCAGCGTCTCAAATAGCGGAATGCGCTCGCCCCCCGGCGGCCGGGCTGTCAAATGCTCTGCTCAATCAGCGCGGGAAAGGCGTAGAGGAATTTTATCAGGCCTGATCGGGGCTGTTCTTAACGCATCCACCGTGCGGACGGGCGCTCCATGCGTTGTCGGCGGAGTCCGGAGCGGCGTTTCCTTGCCCGATCGAGATAAGGAACGCCCAGAGAAAGGCATAAGGGGGTCTTTTTGAAATCATCATGGCTTCTTTATGTATCCTTTGGCTTACTAGAGTTAACCCGAAGCTAGGGAACGCCTCAGCGAAGATGTGAATCCTCATCATGGATCCCCATGCGAGAGTCTTGTCCGCGCGACTCCGAAGGCCGGGCTAACAGTAGAATTGCACCGGAGAGGGTCACCTTTTGCCCCTGCTACTTGGCTGAATTCATTTTGTGTAATACAACAAACATCTTTTCTTTGGAGGAATAGTGCCGATGTCTACGAACCCTAATCGCATACTGCAAACGATGGCCGGAGCCGCCATGGCAATCGCCTTGATGGCCGGCGCGCAAACACCGGCTCCGCCTGCGACACCCGCAACACCTGCTCCAGCCGATCAGGCTCCGGCGCCTGCGACTGCTCCAGCAGCGGCTCCAGCCGCTGCCGCCGCTCCCAACTGGAGCGTTGGGCCCATGGACATCAGCGGCTTCATCGACGGCTACTACAGCTTCAACGCCAACCGGCCAACCAACGCCGCCAATGGCGAGGTCAACGACCTTTACAACTTCAACGACAAGACCGACCAGTTCAATCTGAGCGCCGCCAAGCTCACGCTCAATCACGACCCCGATCCGGTCGGCGCGCACATCGACTTCATCTACGGGCGCACCAACACGCTCATCAACGCCGCTCCAACCAACAGCAGCTCGGCCGACCAGCTCAACTACATCGAGCAGGCCTTCCTAAGCTTGAAGCCGCCCAAGGCCAAGGGCTTCGAACTGGACTTCGGCAAATTCGTAACTTCGGCCGGCGCCGAAGTCATCGAGGCCAAGGACAACTGGAATTACTCCCGCTCGTTGCTGTTTGTCAACGCCATACCTTACTGGCATTTCGGCGCGCGCACCTCGCTGCCTG
>CAWCWQ010000072.1:0-5333 GCA_963799145.1 uncultured Acidobacteriaceae bacterium
GCCAATTGCTTGGTGCAGTTTCCGATGGTGAAGACATACCCGGACTTGAAGCCGGAGGTCAGGTCGCCCTGAAGCATCTGCGCCGCCGTCGGCGAAGGGGCGCCGGCTTTCGGGTCGCCGCCCAAGGCTGTGAGCGAGCAAGCGTAGCCGCTAGCTGGATATGTGGACTCGTAATTCATCTCTGCTTGCTGAATAGCGCGGATGGATTGAATCGCCGACAGATCGTTGGCCTTCTTCTTCAAACTGCCGACGGTGGGAATTGCAATCAGCATGAGGATGGCGATGATGGCCATGACGATCAGCAATTCCATCAGCGTAAAGCCGTTGGACCGCTCACTGCAGCGGGTCGATCTTGACTCTCGCGCAATTGCGCCTAGCGCGCCGCGGCGGCCAATACAAGATGACAATTTGCGATTCATCGGGTTCCAGTGCCTCGTGGAAGGGGCCAGAGGTGCAGGACCCATCCGACAAAATGCTACAACGTATGGACGCGGAAGGGAAATGGGGCGCTCGAAACAGGGGTCAGGGGTCAGGGATCAGGGATCAGGGGTCGGGATCAGGGGTCAGAGATCGGAGATCAGGGATCGATGGTGGGTGCCCCACCTGGGCGCCCTCTGGGCACCGCGTTTTTGTTCTTGCGGCTAGGGTGGGTTCGCACAATTCTTTAGATTGCCTTTTTTGTTGAGCTTGCATTTTTGTTTCTTCCAGGAGATCGATGGCGGGACGCCCTCTTGGCTCTTCTATACCGCCCCGCATGTAAACTTCTCAGCCTGCTTCTTCGTCCATCACCTAGGGGGCAAGCATTGGAGCTTCGTTTTCGCTGTCCGTGCTGCGGCTACAGGACGCTGGAGACCGCCGGAGCGCTGGCGTTGTGCCCGGTCTGCTGGTGGGAGGACGATGGCCAGGAGGACGACTCCGCCGCCGAGATTCGCCTGACCGTGAACGGCGACCTCAGCCTGAGTGAAGCCCGCGAGCACTACACGCAATGCGGCGCTGCCCATCCCCGGTTTCTCCCTTACGTTCGTAAGCCCCAGGTCACCGAACAGTAACGTGCCTTTTGCGGTGCTCTTTCGCCGCTGAACCCCGCTCAGGTTTGACCCTGCCAGCAAAGCCCCTTACCATGAGAAAGGTATTCTCCGTCCTCGAGGGCCGGTCCCGCTCCTTTCGGCGTATGAAGGCGGCGGCGCGCACTGGGGATTTGCGGTTTGCGGGCCGGAATCGGAAGGCATTCGTCCGAATGGGCGGTATCGAGCTTTGCATGGCAGCCAATTCGGCAGTTTGACTGGCTTGCCGCGACGAGCCTGGAAGGTAAAACGTTGAGTTCTGCAGATACACTCGAAAACAACCCCACTCCCGGTGCGGCCGAGGCCCAGGCGGAACACGTCCACGAAGCCGACGGGCACGGCCACGAAGGCCACGACCATCGGCATGCTCCGGTGCTCAACCCCGACTGCACTCGCGAGCTGGTGCTGGACGTTGCAGCCGAAGAGGTCTCCAAGGCCTATCGCACTGTGGTAGGCGGCTACAGGAAGTATGCGAAGATCCCGGGTTTCCGCGCCGGCAAGGTGCCGGATACGGTGATCAAGCGCCGGTTTGCCGCTGAAATTCGCAAGGAAGTGATCGACAGCCTGCTGCCCGAACGCTTCAACAAGGCCGTCTCCGAGTTGGGCGTCAAGCCCGTCGGGGAGCCGAGAGTAACAGAGTTGACGGTCGAGGACGGCGCGCCGCTGCACGTCAAGGCAGTCTTCGAGTTCGTTCCCGATTTCTCCATCGAGGGCTACCAAAGCGTCACAGTGGAAAAGCCGCCGGTGGAGATTGCCGAAGAAGAGTTCCAGCGCGAGATGGGTCAACTGCGCGAGTCGCGCGCCACGATTGAGCCGGTGGAGGAGGATCGCGCACTGGCAGACGGCGACTGGGCGCAGATTACCTACAAGGGCCAGATTGAAGGCGACGCCGAGGCAGATCCAATAGCCGGTGAAGACGCGCTGGTGGAGATCGGCGGCAAAGACACGGTGGCGGGCTTCTCGACCGCGTTGCGTGGCGCCAAAGTTGGGCAGGAGTTGAAGGCCGAGGTTATCTATCCCGCCGACTATGCCGAGACCAAGCTGGCCGGCAAAACTCTGGTCTACGAGATCGAGGTCAAGGCCATCAAGAAGCGCGCGCTGCCGGAGCTGGACGACGACTTTGCCAAGGAACTCGGCGCATTCGAGAGCTTTGCCGATCTGGAAGGCAGCGTCCGCGAGCACCTGGCCAGCCGAAAGCGCCGCGCCGCAGGGGGCGAAACCAAGGGCCGGCTCTTCGCGGCGCTGGCCGAGCGCTACCCCTTCGCTGTGCCCGAATCGCTGGTGCAGGAGCAGATCGACGCGCGGCTCGACCGGGGCTTGCGCGCCTTGGCGGCGCAGGGTATGAACACAGATCAGATGCGCAAGCTGGACTTCGAACGGCTTCGGGCCGCCCAGCGCGAAGGCGCGGCCGCCGAGGTGAAGACCAATATCCTGCTCGACCGCATCGCGCAGGCGGAAAACATCGCAGTCGGCGACGAGGAATTGGACCAGCAGTTGCGTTTAATCGCTTTAGAGACTCGCGAGCCTTTCGATACCCTAAAAGTGCGATTGACCGAAGATGGCGGGCTGGCTAGACTCCAGGGACAATTGCGGCGGGAGAAGACCGCGAACTTGTTGTACGATCGGATGCCGGGCTGAGACGGCAATGCGTCAACACGCGCCGCGGGCTTCATGATGCGCGGCCAACCAGAAACGGGGTCGCAAGACCCTCAACCGGAGAGCGAGAAGAAGACTCAATGGCATTGGTTCCCATGGTGGTCGAGCAGACGAGTCGGGGCGAGCGCGCCTACGACATCTACTCCCGTCTGCTGCGCGACAATATCATCTTTCTGGGCACGCCCATCGACGACATGGTCGCCAACCTCATCGTGGCGCAGATGCTCTTCCTCTCCGGCGAGGACCCGGAGAAGGATGTTCAGCTCTACATCAACTCGCCCGGCGGCTCCATCACCGCGGGCCTGGCCATCTACGACACCATGCAGTTCATCAAGAACAACGTGGTCACCTACTGCATCGGCCAGGCGGCCAGCATGGGCGCGTTTCCTGCTGCTGGCCGGCACCAAGGGCAAGCGCTTCGCCCTGCCCAACTCCCGCATTCTCATCCATCAGCCGTCCATGGGCGGATTGAGCGGCCAGGCCACCGACATCGACATTCACGCGCGCGAGATTCTGCGCATTCGCGAGATCACCAACAACCTGATAGCCAAGCACACCGGCCAGCCCCTCGATCGCATCGAGCGCGACGTGGAGCGGGACTTCATCATGAACTCGCAGCAAGCCAAGGAATACGGCATCGTCGACGAAATCATCGACCGGCCGCGCACGTAATCCAGTAACCCGGGCTGGCCGGAAAAGCACCGGCAACCCGGCCGATAATGCCAACACCGCCCAAGAGGGAGCTCCTCAATGAAAACGCGCACGGGACCCGAAGAAGCGCTGCGCTGCTCGTTCTGTCACAAATCGCAGGACGCCGTGGCCAAGCTGATCTCGTCGCCCAGCGACTACCCGCGCGCCTACATCTGCGACGAGTGCGTAGCGGTCTGCAACTCCATCCTCGAGGACGACCGCGGCGACGCCGCTCCCGCCTCCACTGCCGGCCACCTGCCCAAGCCGCAGGAGGTGAAGAACTTCCTCGACGACTTCGTGATCGGGCAGGACCAGACCAAGAAGAAGCTCGCCGTCGCCGTCTACAACCACTACAAGCGCATCCAGATGAACCGCCTGCGCAATAACGAAGTCGAGCTGACCAAGTCGAACATTCTGCTCATCGGCCCCACCGGCACGGGCAAGACGCTGCTGGCGCACACCCTGGCCAAGATGCTCGACGTGCCCTTCGCCATTGTGGACGCGACCACTCTCACCGAAGCCGGCTACGTGGGCGAGGACGTTGAGAACATCATCCTCAAGCTGCTCCAAGCCGCCGACGGAGACGTAACCCGCGCCCAGCAGGGCATCATCTACATCGACGAGATCGACAAGATCGGCCGCAAGGACGAGAACCCCTCCATCACCCGCGATGTCTCTGGCGAGGGTGTGCAGCAGGCCCTGCTCAAGATCCTCGAGGGAACCGTGGCCAACGTGCCGCCCCAGGGCGGACGCAAGCACCCGCACCAGGAGTTCACCGCCGTTGACACCACCAATATCCTCTTCATCTGCGGAGGGGCGTTTGTCGGCCTGGAGCGAGTGGTGGGACGTCGCGTGGGCAAGAAGGCGCTGGGCTTCAAGGCTACGGAAAGCGAAGCCGAAACCTCGATGCGCACCCATCGCGATACCGAGCTGCTGCGCAGAACGGAGCCGCAGGATCTGATCAAGTACGGCCTGATTCCCGAGTTTGTGGGCCGCCTGCCGGTTATGGGGGTGCTCGACGAGCTGGACGAGGCGGCGCTGATCGAGATTCTCACCAAGCCCCGCAACGCCATCCTCAAGCAGTATCAGCGCCTCTTCGAGTACGAGAACGTCCGCCTGCACTTTACACACGAGGCCTGCTGCGCCGTGGCCCGCGAGGCCCTGGCCCGTAAGGTGGGCGCACGCGGATTGCGCATGATCCTCGAAGAGCTGATGCTCGACCTGATGTACCACCTGCCCAGCAACAAGCGGGTCCGCGACCTGGAGATCACAAAGGACATGGTCGAGCGCCGCGACCTGTCGCTGTGCCTGCTGGAAAAGGCAGGCTGATCTTCACCTAGGGAATTACGATCGAGCATGGTAACGGGCGGCCAACAGTCCTAAATAGGGAATAGCGGAGCAAGCAGCGCGGTTCCTCCCGGTAGGGAGGAGAGGAGAATAGCCCAGGGTGAAACCCTGGGCAAGCGCTCTACCGGGAGATTTTCGCCCTGTAGGGGCGGTGTGAACCCCCTGCGCGGACGGGTGCCCCAGGTTTGGATTCTCGGACCTGGGATTTCCAAGGATGGCTTCCTGTTAGCCCGTGTCTCAACCATGCCCCGGCGCTTGACATTCAAGCGCGACACACGGCCCGCCCAGTCTTGCCTGCTCAAAACTGGCCGCCGCCGCGATTTAGACTTGCGCGCGCATTCCAACTTCATCGTCGTTCGGACAATTATCCCCGGTTGGCGCATACTCACAGACATACGAGAAGCGTGCGAAACCCATGAATCGGAAAACCCAGGCGTACCTTTGCGCACCACCCCCCCCCACCCCAATTCTCCCATCCAGCAAGCTGCTTCCTCGCGGGAAGATGCATAATAAAAGATTTATAATGAGCAGTATGGAAGGGATAGCAACTCAACCTCAACGAGTAGATGAAAAAAA